>DATLGF010000383.1:0-4197 GCA_035540575.1 Noviherbaspirillum sp. | reverse complement strand
CGCATGCGGACATGACGGCCACGTAGCGATGCTGCTGGGCGCAGCCTTTCACCTCGCCCGCAGCCGGAATTTCGACGGCACCGTCTATCTGATCTTCCAGCCCGCCGAGGAAGGCGGCGGCGGTGCGCGCCGGATGATGGACGAGGGCCTGTTCGAGCAGTATCCGATGGACGCCGTCTTCGGCATGCACAACTGGCCGGGACTCCCCGTAGGCAGCTTCGGCATCTCGCCCGGCCCGATGATGGCGTCCTCGAACGAATTCGAACTGGTCGTGCGCGGCAAAGGTGCGCACGCGGCCCAGCCGCACAAAGGCGTTGATCCGATCATGGCAGCTGTCCAGATTGCCCAGAGCTGGCAGACCATCATCTCGCGCAACCGGAATCCGCTCGAATCCGGCGTACTCTCCATCACACAGATTCACTCGGGCAGCGCAACCAACATCATCCCTGATGAAGCAGTCATGGTCGGTACCGTGCGCACCTTCGGCACCGAGATCCTGGACATGATCGAGGCGCGCATGCGCGCGATCGCGCACTGCACGGCGCAGGCGTTCGACGCGCACGCCGAGTTCAGCTTCCATCGCAATTACCCTCCGTTGATCAACCATGCTGCGGAGACCGCATTCGCGCTCGAGGTCATGCGCGAGCTGGTCGGCGCGGACCATGTGAACGGGCAGATCGAGCCCTCGATGGGCGCCGAGGATTTCGCCTTTATGCTCCAGGAAAGACCCGGCTGTTATGTCTTCATCGGCAATGGAGAGGGAAGCCACCGCGACGGCGGACACGGATTGGGCCCGTGCAATCTGCACAACCCGAGCTACGATTTCAACGACGACCTGCTTCCCCTGGGCGCGAGCTTTTGGGTGAGACTGGTCGAGCGTTGGTTCGCAGAGGCGCGGGCATGACCGCGCCCGTTCAAGGCATTCCCCCGGCGCGGGCCGCGTCGTTCGCCCGCCTGGCGCTGGAGAACGTCGGCCGCGAATATCCGAACAAGCTGGACCACGTGATGAACGACGCGAGCGAAGTCCTTGCTCCACGTGCGCTGCATCCCGTGTTCTACGGCAGCTACGACTGGCACTCCTGCGTTCACATGCACTGGCTTCTGGCCAGGGTGCTGCACCTCTATCCAGACGCGCCAGAGGCTGCCGCCATCGCGGAGCTCTTCGACGCGCACTTCACAGAGGAAAAGATCGCCGCCGAAGTGGCTTACCTCGCGCAACCTTCGCGCACGACCTTCGAGCGCACCTATGGCTGGGCCTGGCTGCTGAAACTGCAGACGGCCTTGCGCGCGCTGCCCAGCGTCCGTCAGGAGTATGACCGCTGGCAGCAGCGCATGCAGCCGCTCGCCGATGCCTTCGTCGAGCGTTACTTGAACTTTCTGCCGCTCGCGCGCTATCCGATCCGGGTGGGCACCCATCCGAACAGCGCGTTCGGACTGTACTTCGCGCTCCAGTACGCGGAATCGGCATGTGACCGGCCGCTTGCGGACGCGGTCCGTGCAAAAGCGACGGCGTGGTTCATCAACGACGAGGTCTATCCGGCCCGGTACGAGCCGGGCTCGGACGATTTCCTGTCGGGAGGATTGATGGAGGCTGTCCTGATGGCTCGGGTGCTGGGAACGGGCTTCCACGCCTGGCAGGCGCGATTTTTCCCGACCGCCGTCGATCTGCAGACCTGGCTGGAGCCAGTCGAAGTCAGCGACCGCACCGACCCGAAACTCGCCCACCTCGACGGATTGAATCTCTCACGAGCGTGGTGCTGGCGTACGCTGCAGCCGCACTTGGCCGGACCGCTGCGCGAAGAGGCGGGGCGCGCGGCGCAGCGTCATCTCGCGGCGGCACTGCCACATGCGGATACCGGCGACTATGCCGGCACCCATTGGCTCGCAAGCTTCGCGCTACTCGCTTTGAGTGAGGAATAAAGACTGCGGCTTGGTTTCGGCGGCGGCACTCGCCGGCGTTGGGGCCTCGGTCAGGCGGATGTCTCCGTACCATGCCTCGGTACCGCCGGGCGTGTGTTCGTCGTCAGTCAGCACGCCGACGCCGATTAGCCTCCCGGGCGGTTCTCCAAAGGCGCGGTGGTAGTCCTCCGCAATATTGCGGGAGAACCCGCGCCATTGATCGAGGCCATCGGCGCCGCTGTCGACCACAATCATCCTGATTCGCCCGCTGAAGCGGCTTTGCACGATCGACGCGGGCGGAAGGTCCTCGCTCCAGACGTACATAAGCGTCGCATAGGGAAACTCATGCCCTGTGACCACCCGCGCCGTCTCGAACAGAATCTGCTCCGTGAATGGCAGCGAGTCCTTGTCGCCGTCGAAGCCAAGTACGATGCGCGCCGGCGAGCCGCGTTCGGCCGGCGACCCTTTTCCGAGAAGCTGCGGCCCCTTGATCTTCCATCGCCATTGCAGCCACGGCCGCTGCACCGGATCTGCTGCCAGTTCATACATCAGCCCGGACGAGGCCCGATGTGCGCTCGCATGCAGCACGACATCCTGCGAATCCTGCACAAGCCGGTATTGCGTGGGTTGTTTGTCGCGCAGAATTGCAATCGGCGCCCATCCAGGCGGCAGGTCTCCGGCGTGGCTGCCGCTAAATTGCGAGAGTTCGGACGAGGCCGTTCCTCGCCGCTCCGAGGCCACCGGGGCCGGAGCCCGGCTCGCGCAGCCGGCCAGAAGTGCCGCCAACAGGATCTGGACGCAGAAGCGATGCATAGGGTGGCTCAAGTCCTACCGAGAGTGGTGTGATGAAGTGAATGCGTGGCAACTCTTGGGGCCAAATTGTACAGCCTGGCTCGCCTTGATCGCGATTGACGCATTCAAGGGAGGCGATCTTCAGTGGTTCCAAGACGCCATCCGGGATTGATGCGCTCGAGCGCAAGCAGGGCCGCGGCTTGGTCTGCCGCCGGGAAGTGCGGCAAAAGATCGCAGAACTGGCCAGCGACAATCTCGGCAAGCGGCAGCTGCAGCCCCGTATCGTGCGCAGCCGCGAGCACATTCTCCATATCCTTCGCCTGGCTTTTCACCTGGCCACCGGGCATGAAGTTGCGCGCGAGCATACGCGCGCCGTGGACCTCGAGGATACGGCTCTCGGCGAAGCCGCCCCGAATCGCCGCCCGCACGGCGGCAGGATCGGCTCCACCCGCTTGCGCGAGCAGCAGTGCCTCGGCGACCAATGCGAGCGTGCCACCGACGATGAGCTGGTTGCATAGTTTGGCGATCTGACCACTTCCGGGCGGCCCCACCAAGGTCGGCCTGCCGAGGCAATTCAGCACAGCCTCGACCCGGGCAAAGTTCTCGGGGCTGCCGCCGACCATGATGGCAAGCGTGCCCTGTTCCGCACCGAGCACGCCGCCAGAAACCGGCGCGTCCATGAAGCCTATTTCACGCGCGTCCAGCAAGCCGTGCAGTTCGAGCGCCTCGGCATGAGCGGTCGAACTCATGTCGACCACCACCGCCCCCCGTTGCAATGCGGGCAGCGCGTCCCCGATGACGCTGCGCACGGCCGTACCGTCCTGCAGCATCGTAATCACCACGTCCGCACCGGCCACTGCCTGAGCCGATGTATCTGTGGTCGACGCCCCCACTGCTTCGGCCTTTGCGCGCGTTCGGTTCCAGGCCGAAATCGGGTAGCCGGCCGCCAGCAATCTTTTCGCCATCGGCATGCCCATCAATCCGGTGCCTAAAAACGCAATCCGGGGAATCCGCTGAGAGTCCATGTTCTACCTATCTTTCCTTGCTGACACTGGCGTACGATGCCAGAACCGTATCATGTCAGCCAGACATGATTTGCATGGCGTTTTCGGCTCGCATAGTGAGTACTCGCTCACACACAGAAGCGCCACATCCATTCCGCTGCCCCCTCCACGCGCGGTGTGATTCGCTTGGGAAGCCGCGGCCTGACTACCGCAATTGATCAGATCGGACTTGCGGAATGGGAAGGACCGGCGGCGACTCAAACGAGGCGATTTCCGACCAACGTCGCTCCCGCCACACGCCTTTCCGATCCTGCGATCTGCGTGCCTTGAGAGGAAGTCGCAGCCGTACCCACACCACGTGTTTTCCCTGACAAAGACATGCAAACTCTACGAATCGCAGGCGACCATCGCAACTTTCCGTTGCGTTGGCCTGCATTGCAGATCCGGTTGATGACACGGTCCAATTCTATGGGAAAGGCTCATCCTATGAACACCTTACGCC
>DATLGF010000382.1:0-2599 GCA_035540575.1 Noviherbaspirillum sp. | reverse complement strand
GTGCATCTATATCCGCAATCACTATCGCGAGACCAAGCAGGCGATCCAGTCGGTCGACCAGGTGTTTGCGCACCAGCCGTTCGGCCCGGAGACCGGCCATATCCAGCCCGATCCGGACGCGCAGACCGCGGTGTTCATCGTCGGCTCTTCGCGCGGCGGCGGGTTGCATGCGCTGCTGTGGGTGCAGCGCATGTTCCCCGGCCACTTCAAGAACTTCATCTTCATCAATGCGCGCACTGTGGACGCGCATGTCTACGGCGGCGAAGGCGCGCTCGAGAAGATGCGCAGCGAGGCGCAGGACACGCTGGACTTCTTCGTGAACTTCTGCCAGAGCCATGGCATGCCGTCGGAGGCCTATCTCGGCTTCGGAACCGACGCGGTCAGCGAGGTGACCGGCTTGTGCGAGGACATCAGCCGCAAGTATCCGAACTCGATCTTCTTCACCAGCAAGCTGGTGTTCGAGCACGACAACTGGTTCACCCGCCTGCTGCACAACCAGGCCGCGCTCGCGATCCAGCGGCGGTTGCACTTCGAGGGCCTGCAGATGGTCATACTGCCGATGAAGGTGTGAGTTTCCGTTTCTCTTGAGCGAGGAGGGCGTATGCAGTGTCCGGTATGCAAGACCGTCAACCTGACGATGTCGGAAAGACAGGGGATCGAGATCGATTATTGCCCGCAGTGCCGGGGCGTATGGCTTGACCGCGGCGAGCTGGACAAGATCATCGAGCGGTCGCAGCCGTCCGCACAGCCCGTTCCGCCCGTGCAGCCGCAGGGGCAGGCGGCTCCCCCGCCGCAGCCCGGCTACGATCCGCGGCATGATCCGCGCCATGATCCGCGCTACGACCCGCGCCACGGCGGTTACTACAAGAAAAAGAAGCGCGAAGGCTTTCTTTCCGATCTGTTCGATTTCGACTGAGCGGATTGGATTCAAAGGCGGTTGCGGCTGGCTTGCTTCGTCCCGGTCGTCGTCGTTTGGATCCTGCGGCTGCCCAGCTATGCGACCGAGCGCTGTCGGCGCTCATCCGTGGCGCCTTGATACAACGCGGGCGTCAGCTCGGCCTGCGTCAGCACTCCGACCAGCCGTTCGTTCCCGTGGACGGCCGGCACGCAAGACAGACCCGACTCTGCGAACAGCGGCACCCCCTCGGCAAGCGGCGCTGAAGTGCGCATCGTCCTAGCCCGCCGCCCCATGAGCTGGCCTACCACTTCAGCCTTGTCCGAATAGTCTCCCGGCGTACGGGTGAGCAGGCGTGCCGAGTGCTGCCGCGACCGCCATGGTGGCGTCGCCCGGAGGATGCAGGCAGCGCAGCGCGAACATCATCGACAGTGCCAGCGCCGAAGCGACGCAGGCGGGCGACCAAGGGCTCGCCCAGCCACTGGCGGCATCCGACGCCGATGAGCGCCGAAAGCACATTGCCGAGCGGGCTGGCCGGCAATGCAAACAGCAGCATTGCGGTCGCGCCCATTGGCCCCACCAGCCAAGGCAGGGACGAAGCGTCGCCCAGCATGAGATAGCCACGCACAGCGGAAAACGCGATGCCGAGCAGGGCATCGAGAACGGAGCGCGCCTGCACATGGCTCGCCAAGAGCAGGAGGGACGCCGGCAAGGCATCACGGTTATTGATAAAAAGGATCACAAAATATTAATTGATATGATGAGAAGGACCTTCCTATACTTGGACTGACAAGAACACGTTTTCCCCTGTTGCCAGGGCTTTTCCGAAGGGCGATCCGAGCGGTCGCTCCAGGGCCTGCGCATCTGGCAACGACGACTATAACGAGGAGATGTAATGAAAGCAGATCTGATATCCGCCGTCCGGCGGACATTCACCCGCGGCATCGCCGGCGCCTGCACTGTGGTGGCGGCCGGAACCCTGGTCGCGGCGGCGCCCGTCGCGGCACAGAACAAGCCGGTGAACTGGACCATCGCATCGTTTTCCGAGGGTTCGAGCTGGTACGTGTATTCGGTGAACCTCGGCGAACTGCTGCGCGAGGCGCTGCCGGCCGGCTCCACCGTCGATACGCCGCCGATCGCGGGCGGTCTCGGCAATCCGATGCTCGTATCCTCGAACAAGGCGCAGATCGCTTTCGGCATGGCCGTCGTCGGGAGCTGGGCCTACGAAGGCCAATCCGGCTTCAAGCAGCCGCTGACGAATCTGCGGGCGCTGGTCGGGGGCTGGGACGACTACTTCCTCGTGCCGATGGCGCGCGGCACCGGCTTCCCGAACGATCTTTCCGGGTTCTTCAAGGAAGTGCGGCCGAAGGCGCGCGTGACCCTGCTCACGCGCGGCAGCGTCGGCGCCTTCGGCGGCCAGCAGCTGCTGGAGATCGCCGGGGCCGGCGAAAGCGCATTGGCCAAGACCGGCGGCAGCTACGAGTACGGCTCGTTCGACATGGTCAAGACCCGCTTTGCGGGCGGATCGGGCGATGTGTTCGTGCAGGTCGCCACGGCAGGCCATCCGGGCATTACCGAAATCGCCCAGACCACCAAGGTGACCTTCCTGCAGCCATCCAAGCAGGTGCTCGAAGGGATGACGAGCCGCTATGGCTGGGGCACCAACGTGATGCCGAAGGGGACCTTCCCCGGTCAGGACACGGA
>DATLGF010000381.1:0-5621 GCA_035540575.1 Noviherbaspirillum sp. | reverse complement strand
GGCTTGGCGTGGATGAGATCCTTCCGCCTGCGGCTCAGGATGACCCAGGAGTGGGGGAAGGCTTGTCGTCCTGAGCGGCAGCGAAAGACCTCATCCGGTAGATCTGCTGCAGTGCCGGATTGGCGCGGATGAGATCCTCCGCCTGCGACTCAGTCTTCCCGGCGCAGATGCGGGAACAGGATCACGTCGCGGATGTTCGGCGAATCGGTGATCAGCATCATCAGGCGGTCGATGCCGATGCCGCAGCCGCCGGTCGGAGGCATCGCGTATTCGAGCGCGCGGATGTAGTCGGCGTCGAAGTACATTGCTTCCTCGTCGCCGGCGTTCTTCGCCTCGACCTGGGCAAGAAAGCGCGCGGCCTGATCCTCGGGATCATTGAGCTCGGAGAAACCATTGGCGATCTCGCGGCCGGTGATGAAGAGCTCGAAGCGCTCGGTGATGCCGGGCACCGTATCCGACGCCCGCGCCAGCGGGGAGACCTCGACCGGGTAGTCGATGATGTAGGTCGGATCCCACAGCTGCGATTCGGCAGTTTCCTCGAACAGCGCGAGCTGCAGTGCGCCGATGCCGGCGTTGGCCAGCGGCTCGACGCCGAATTTCTTCAGCTCACTGCGCAGGAAGGCTGCGTCATGCAGCTGCTCGTTCGTGTATTGCGGCGCGTACTTGTTGATTGCACCGACGATGGTCAAGCGCTCAAACGGCTTGGACAGGTCGAGCGCGCGTCCCTGGTAGCTCAGCACCGCGGTGCCGTGCGCATCGATCGCGGCCTGGCGGATCACTGATTCGGTGAAGTCCATCAGCCACTTGTAGTCCACATAGGCGGCGTAGAACTCCATCATCGTGAACTCGGGATTGTGGCGCGGCGACACTCCCTCGTTGCGGAAATTGCGGTTGACCTCGAACACGCGCTCGAAGCCGCCCACGACCAGCCGCTTCAGATAGAGCTCTGGCGCGATGCGCAGGAACATTTCCATGTCCAGCGCGTTGTGGTGCGTGATGAACGGCTTGGCCGCGGCGCCGCCGGGGATCGGATGCAGCATCGGCGTCTCGACTTCCATGAAGCCATGCTCGGCCATGAAGCGGCGCATCGAGTTCATCGCTGCCGTGCGCTGCTTGAACACGCGGCGCGTCTGCTCGCTCATGATGAGGTCGACATAGCGCTGGCGGTATTTGGTTTCCTGGTCATGCAGGCCGTGGAACTTGTCCGGCAGCGGGCGCAGCGACTTGGTCAACAGGCGCAGCGCGGTCACCTTGACCGACAGTTCGCCGGTACGCGTCTTGAACAGCGTGCCTTCCGCTCCGAGGATATCTCCCAGGTCGTAGTGCTTGAACTTTGCGTGCGACTCTTCGCCGACATTGTCGTTGGAGATGAAGAGCTGGATGCGACCGTCGGCCTTTTGGCCGGACGCATCCTGCAGGGTTGCAAACGAGGCCTTGCCCATCACGCGCTTCAACATCATGCGGCCGGCGACGGCCACCTTGACGTTCCTGGCTTCGAGCTCCTCGTTGGGCAGCTCGCCGTACTCGGCGTGCAGGTCCGCCGCCTTGTGGGTGGGGCGGAAATCGTTCGGGAATGCCGGGCCCTGCTCGCGCAGCGCGGCGAGCTTGGCTCGCCGCTCGGCGATGATCGCGTTTTCGTCCTGGGCCGGGACGGCGGCTTCTTGTTGATTGCTCATGAGATGTTCCGGGATGGGGCGATAGGCGATCAAACGCCTTGCTTCAGCGATGCCGCAATGAAATCGTCGAGGTCGCCGTCGAGCACGGCCTTGGTGTTGCCGACTTCGTGGTTCGTGCGCAGGTCCTTGATGCGCGATTGGTCAAGCACGTAGGAGCGGATCTGGTGACCCCAGCCGATGTCGGTCTTGGCGTCTTCCATCTTCTGCTGCTCGCTCATGCGCTTGCGCAGTTCCAGTTCGTACAGGCGCGATTTGAGCATCGCCCAGGCTTCGGCGCGGTTGCGGTGCTGCGAGCGGTCGTTCTGACACTGCACGACGATGCCGGTCGGTTCGTGGGTCAGGCGCACCGCGGAGTCGGTCTTGTTGATGTGCTGGCCGCCGGCGCCAGAGGCGCGGTAGGTGTCGGTGCGCACGTCGGCGGGATTGATTTCGATCTCGATCGATTCATCCACTTCCGGGTAGACGAATACGCTGGCGAACGAGGTGTGGCGTCCGCCGGCGGAGTCGAACGGCGACTTGCGCACCAGCCGGTGTACGCCGGTTTCGGTGCGCAGAAAGCCATACGCGTATTCGCCCTCGACCTTGATGGAGGCGGTCTTGATGCCCGCCACTTCGCCATCGGAGATTTCCAGGATTTCGGTCTTGAAGTCCTTGCGCTCGCAGTAGCGCAGGTACTGACGCAGCAGCATCGACGCCCAGTCCTGCGCTTCGGTGCCGCCCGCGCCCGCCTGGATTTCGATGAAGCAATTGTTGGCGTCCAGCGGGTTGGAGAACATGCGCCGGAACTCCATCTCCTCGACCTGCTGTTCCAGGCCGGCGGCGTCGCCTTCGATTGCCAGCAGCGTGGCTTCGTCGCCTTCCTCGCGCGCCATCTCGAACAGGTCCGACGCGTCGCGCACGTCGTTGCCGATCTGGGTCAGCGTGAGAACGATGGCTTCCAGTGATTTCTTTTCACGGCCGAGATCCTGGGCGCGCTTCGGATCGTTCCAGACGTTCGGGTCTTCGAGTTCGCCGTTGACTTGCTCGAGTTTCTCTGACTTCACATCGAAGTCAAAGATACCTCCGTAGATCGGTCGCGCGGCGCGACAGGTCTTCGAGCAGGGCGGAGAGGGCGTTCAGGCGTTCGGCTTCCATGGCGGTAGGGGCAATGCGGTCAAACCGGGCATTATAGCGCAGGGGAGGGCCGGCGACCTTCATGCGGCGAGGCGTACCGGCGGCCGGTTCACGCCGCTTCTGCGTGTTCCACCATCAGCTGCACCCGCGTGACCCCGTTGTACTCGTTCGCGTCGAGCCGATACGCGACGCGCGCGCGTTCGGGCAGGTCGTCGACGTGGTTGAACCAGATTGCGTCGTAGCGGCGGCCGTTCTTTTCCAACAGCAACTTCAGGTGCTTTTCCTTCAGGATGCGCTGGTTGAGCACGCGGAACTCGTCGCAGAACACCGGCGGGGCGAAGCCCTGGCCCCAGACCTGGTTGTCGAGCAGTTCACAGAACTGCGGGGTGAAGTAGGCGTCTTCCAGCATGCCGTCGGTCTCCAGAATGCGCTCGAGCTGGGCGCTGGTCAGCTGCGCGCGGCCGACCGCTTCGAAGGCGGCGGCGAAGCCTTCCATGCCGTCGGCACGGATGGTCAGGCCGGCCGCCATCGCGTGGCCGCCGAATTTCTGGATCAGCGTCGGCGCGTGCTTGGAGACCAGGTCCAGCGCGTCGCGCAGGTGGAAGCCGGAAATCGAGCGGCCGGAGCCTTTCAACAGGCCTTCGCCGCCGGGGGCGAAGGTGATTGTGGGGCGGTAGAACTTGTCTTTGAGGCGCGAGGCGACGATGCCGATCACGCCCTGGTGCCAGCCTTCGTCGTAGACGGCGATCGTGGTCTTGTCCTGCGGATTGAAATCGTCAAGCAGCGCGAGTGCGGTGTCCTGCATCTCGGCTTCGATATCGCGCCGCTCGCGGTTGATGCGATCCAGTTCCTGCGCGATCGCCCAGGCGCGGCCTTCGTCGTCGGTGGTCAGGCATTCGATGCCGAGCGACATGTCGGCCAGCCGCCCGGCGGCGTTGAGCCGCGGGCCTAGCGCGAAGCCGAGATCGAACGGCGACGCGCGCCGCGCTTCGCGGCCGGCGGCGCGAAACAACGCGGCCACGCCCGGTTGCATGCGGCCGGCGCGCATGCGCTTGATGCCTTGCGCAACCAGGATGCGGTTGTTCGCGTCGAGCTTGACGACGTCGGCCACCGTGCCCAGCGCGACCAGGTCGAGCAGCGCATCGAGCTTGGGCTGGCTCTGCGCGTCGAACGCGCCGCGCTTGCGCAGCTCCGCGCGCAGCGCAAGCAGCACGTAGAACATCACCCCGACGCCGGCCAGGTTCTTGCTCGGAAAGCCGCAGGCCGGCTGGTTCGGGTTGACGATCACGCGCGCATCCGGCAGACGGTCGCCGGGCAGGTGGTGGTCGGTGACGACCACGTCGATGCCGCGGCGCTTCGCTTCGGCCACGCCGTCGATGCTGGCGATGCCGTTGTCGACGGTGACGATGATGTCGGGCGACGTCGTGCGCACTGTCAGTTCGACGATCTCTGGCGTCAGGCCATAGCCGTATTCGAAGCGATTCGGGACGATGTAGTCGACACGCGCGCCGAGCGCGCGCAGCCCGCGCAGGCCGACCGCGCAGGCGGTCGCGCCGTCGCAGTCGTAATCGGCGACGATGGTCATCTTCTTGCCGGCGCCGATCGCATCCGCAAGATAGATGGCGGCCGCATCGATGTGCAGCAGTCCGGCCGGCGCGATCAGCGCGCTCAGTTCGCTTTGCAGTTCGCGCAGGTCGGCGAGGCCGCGCGCGGCATACAGGCGCGCGAGCACCGGATGCACGCCTTGCTGGCGCAGCAGTTCGGCGGTGCGGAACGGGTAGGGGCGGGTGCTGATGCGTGTCATGCGAAGAGTGGATTCAGGCTGGGGCGCACCCAGAATTTGCGCAGCGAGGATGGGCGGATCACGAATTCCTTCAAATGGCCCTCGCCGGTGGGCACGAGCGTGATCTCGTCGATGCTGCCGCTGCGCAGCGCCTCGAGCAGCGGCGCGAACCAGTCGCGCTCCAGCGCCTCCAGCGCGGCGAGCCAGTCGCCCCAGTCGCCGGCGATGGCGGGGTCGATCAGCGCATCGAGCGCGAGCAGCACGTGTTCCGGCCGTTGCGCGAGCAGCGTCGATGCATCGGTTGCGTGCGACATCGGGATGCCTGGCGCGGCGTATGGCCAGCGGCCGAGATTGAACGCGGCCTGCCACGGTGCACGCGGCGGCGGGGCGGGTTGAGCAGCGCCCCACAGCCACAGGGAATTCACCGGTCGCGCGCCTCGCGCCTCGCGTGCCTCGTTGAGCGGATGGGTGAACCAGTGCATCTGCACTTCGTTCTGCAGCCTGCGCCAGTCGCGTTCGCCGGGACCGCGCGGCAGCCACAGGTCGACGTTGTGGCCGGCGGCCGCCTCCGGTGTCGAGGTACGCAGTCCTTGCCACTGATCGGCGCGCATGAACCAGGTGGTGGCGTTGCCGTAATGCAGCGCGTGGCCGTATTCCTCGAACAGCGGGCGCGCGATGTCGAACAGCGTGCGCGAGTCCGCGTCCGACAGGTCCAGCTGCTGCGGGTCGGTCAGCACCAGATGGTCGCGGGCGATGTGGATGTGCACCGGGTGCAGCGCGAACCAGGTGCCTTCTTCCGCGGCAATGTCATGGGCGTGCATCCATGCGCCGGCAACCGCGGGACTGTTGTCGGCCGGCGCGTGCAACCCGGCGCGGCGGGTGATCCAGTACTCGTGCGGGAGGGCGTGCGGGAAGCCGTCGAAGGACTCGGTTTGCGCAAGCCGGGCGCGCGCGGCCAGCGTCGCGAGTGCCGGGGCCCGGAGCTGCTTTAGCAGGTCGGCCTTCAGTTCGGCGGGCGGCAGGGCAAGGGGGACGAGGATGTCGAGGCG
>DATLGF010000380.1:0-2752 GCA_035540575.1 Noviherbaspirillum sp. | reverse complement strand
AAGTCGGGCTTTTCGCGGCTGGTCCCTCGCGCCGACGTCGTATCGGCGAGCCGGTTGCGCAAGGGCGAGCGCGGTATCTGGCAGCGGCGGTATGGGGAGCATGTGATCCGGGACGAGCGGGATCTGCGCAACCATCTCGATTACATCCATTACAACCACGTCAAGCATGGCTATGTGAAACGCGCTCTCGACTGGCCGCATTCTTCGTTTCATCGCTACGTGGCTCGCGGGGTTTATCCGTCGGACTGGGGCGGAAGCTTGGAGGGGCTCGGCTCGGGAGCCGGTGAGTGAGCCGTTGGTTCGCCTTGTCATGACGGTAGGCCGGGATGGAATCCCAGCTCTTGGCGCGCATTCCAACCGGGGTTTGGTGCTGGGACTGCATCGCGGCCTACAGGCTAATACGTCGCAAACGCTTTAGCGCTGGATCACGTTATGCTAATGCACGCCGACGACCCATCCCGCGTCACAGGAGTATCCAATTGCTAACGCCGCCGTATGTTGCGCCCGCCCGCTTCAATGATCCCGCCGCCGCCCTCGATCAGGTTCGTGCGATATACGAAGCCAACGTCACCCACCTGCGCGACCACCTGCAACGCTTCGTCAACGGCGAAACCCTGGCGTCGCGGGTGCGAGCCTGTTATCCGTACGTGCGCCTGCAGACCAGTACGGTCGCCCGTGCCGACTCGCGCCTGTCCTACGGTTTCGTTGCCGGTCCCGGCACCTATGAAACCACGCTGACCCGGCCTGACCTGTTCGGCAATTATTACTTCGAGCAATTCCGATTGCTGCTGAAGAACCACGGCTTGACGCAGGAAGTCCAGCTGGAGATCGGCACCAGCGCCCAGCCGATTCCGGCGCATTTCTCGCTGCGCGAGCACGATCATCTGGAAGGCAGTCTGAGCGCGGAGCGGCGCCTGGCGCTGCGCGATCTGTTCGACCTGCCGGACCTGGCCGCGATGGACGACGGCATCGCCAATGGCACCTTCGAGGCCGCGCCCGGCCATCCGCATCCGCTGGCGCTGTTTACCGCGCCGCGGGTCGATTATTCTCTGCACCGGCTGCGTCATTACACAGGGACCGAGGCGGAGCACTTCCAGAACTTCGTGCTGTTCACCAACTACCAGTTCTACATCGACGAATTCGTGCGTCTCGGCCACGAGATCATGCGCAGTCCGCCGGGCTCGGGTTCCGAAGAGGACGATTACATCGCCTTCGTCGAACCCGGCAATGTGATCACGCGCCGCGTCGGCCAGAACGTGCGCGAGGGTGACGATCTCGGCGCGCCGCCGCCGCGCCTGCCGCAGATGCCGGCCTACCACCTGCTGCGCGAGGACGGCAGCGGTATCACGATGGTCAACATCGGCGTGGGACCGGCCAACGCAAAGACCATCACCGACCATGTCGCGGTGCTGCGTCCTCATGCCTGGCTGATGCTGGGCCACTGCGCCGGCCTGCGCAACTCCCAGCAGCTCGGCGACTACGTGCTGGCGCACGGCTATGTGCGCGAGGACCATGTGCTCGACGAAGACCTGCCGCTGTGGGTGCCGATCCCGGCGCTGGCCGAGATCCAGCTTGCACTGGAGGCGGCCGTGGCCGAAGTGACCCGGCTCACCGGCTACGAACTCAAGCGCATCATGCGCACCGGGACGGTGGCCAGCACCGACAACCGCAACTGGGAACTGCTGCCGCACCGCACGCCGGAACGCCGCTTCAGCCAGAGCCGCGCGGTGGCGCTCGACATGGAGAGCGCCACCATCGCGGCGAACGGCTTCCGCTTCCGCGTGCCCTACGGCACGCTGCTGTGCGTGTCCGACAAGCCCTTGCATGGCGAGATCAAGCTGCCGGGCATGGCCAACCAGTTCTATCGCGAGCGCGTCGATCAGCACCTGCGCATCGGCATACGGGCCGTGGAGCTGCTGCGCCGGCAGGGCGCGGACCGGCTGCACAGCCGCAAGCTGCGCAGTTTTGCGGAAGTGGCGTTCCAGTAGCTACGCTGCTTCCGTCGCCGGCATCGGGGCAAGCGGCGCCGCCACGACGCGGTTGCGGCCCTGGTGCTTGGCTGCGTACATCGCCATGTCGGCCTCCTTGATCAGCGCTTCCCAGCCGGGACATCCTTCTCGATAGTTCGCAATCCCGATGCTGATCGTGATGTGCACGACGCCCCCCGGTGTCACGATCTCCATTGCTTCCACGTTCCGTCGCAGGCGCTCGGCGCAAAGCGCGGCGTCTTCCGGTGCAGTATCCGGCAGGATGCAGACGAATTCTTCGCCGCCGAGGCGGCCGACATGGTCGACAGCGCGTACGTCGGAAAGGCATTGCTGCGCCAGCGCCTTGAGCACGAGATCGCCGCCATCGTGCCCGTAGGTGTCATTGACGTGCTTGAAGTGGTCCACGTCGAGCAGAGCGATTGCAAGCGGGCGGCGGTGGCGCATCGCGCGCGCCAGTTCGCGCTCGCCCAGCACGGTCAGCTGGCCGCGGTTGACCAGCCCGGTCAGCGGGTCGTGGTGGGCGATCTCGGTAAGGCTGCGTTCGAGCAGGAATTCGCGCCAGCGCAGGAAGCGCACATGCAGCAGCACCATCAATGCGACCACGACGGCAAGCGTATGGAAGACGAGGCCGTTGAAAAATTCGAGTGTCGTGCCGAGCTGCCATGCCAGCGCGGCGAATGCGAGGTAAGGCAGGCCGACAACGAAGATGAACACCGAGACCCGCGGCACGACAAGCGAGACCAGGAACGGACCGACGACGAGAC
>DATLGF010000379.1:0-7577 GCA_035540575.1 Noviherbaspirillum sp. | reverse complement strand
GGTGCAGGCCTTTGCCCGCGATCATGCCGAGGAGGTGGAGTTTCATGCCTTCCTGCAATGGCAGGCCGAACGCGGGCTGCGGCTGGCGCAGCGGGCCGCGCGCCAGGCCGGCATGCCGGTCGGCCTGGTCACGGATCTTGCGGTGGGTGCGGACAACGGCGGCAGCCAGGCCTGGAGCAGGCAGAACGAGATCCTGACCGGGCTCGCGGTCGGTGCGCCGCCGGATGCGATGAATCCGCGCGGGCAGGGCTGGGGACTCGGCGCGTTCTCGCCGCATGCGATGAAGGCTGGCGGCTTCCATGCGTACATCGAGATGCTGCGCGCGGCCTTCGCCCATGCCGGCGGCGTGCGCATCGACCATGTGCTCGGCCTGCACCGGCTGTGGCTGGTGCCGGACGGTGCGTCGCCGGAGGAGGGGGCCTACCTGCATTACCCGCGCACCGACCTGCTGCGCCTGGTGGCGCTGGAATCATGGCGGCACCGGGCCATCGTGATCGGGGAAGACCTCGGCACGGTGCCCGAGGGCTTCCACGAACTGCTGGCCGACGCCGGCCTGCTCGGCATCCGCGTACTGCTGTTCCAGCGCGACGGCCAGCGCTTCCTGCAGCCGCACGAGTGGCCGGCGGATGCGATCTCGACCACCACCACGCACGACTTGCCGACCATTGCCGGCTACTGGAAGGCCAGGGACATCGAATGGCGGGCCAGGCTGGATCTGCTGGAGGTCGGACAGAGCGAGGAGGAGGCGCGCGACCAGCGCGACAACGAATGCGCGGCGCTGTGGCGCGCGCTGCAGCAGGGCGGCTTCGCGCCGCACGACGCGCCGCAGCCCGGGCCGGACGACGCACCGGTGGACGAGGCGATCGCCTTCATGGCCGCCGCGCCGGCGCCGCTGGCAATGCTGCCGGTGGAAGACCTGCTGGGCCAGGTTGAGCAGCCGAACCTGCCGGGCACGACCGACGCCCATCCGAACTGGCGGCGGCGCCTGCCGCACCCGGTCGACAGCCTGCTGGACGACCCGGATGCCGCACGCCGCCTCGAGCTGATCAATCGCACGCGCACCCATGGGGGAGAACAACAATGAGCATGCCTCGCGCCACCGCGCGACTCCAGCTGCACAAGGATTTCGATTTCGATGCCGCCGCCGCGGTCGTGCCCTACTACGCGGCGCTCGGCATCAGCCACATCTATGCGTCGCCGATCCTGACCGCGCGCAGCGGCTCCACGCACGGTTACGACATCGTCGACCCGACCCGCATCAACCCGGAACTGGGCGGCGAGGACGGGCTGCGTCGCATGGTCGCCGCGATCCGCCAGGCCGGCCTCGGCCTGATCCTCGACATCGTGCCCAACCACATGGGCGTTGGCCCGGAAAACCCGTGGTGGCAGCACGTGCTGGAATGGGGACAGAACAGCCCGTATGCGCGCTGGTTCGACATCGACTGGCAGCCGGCCGACGAAACGCTGCACGGCAAGGTGATGGCGCCTTTCCTCGGCCAGCCCTACGGCGACGTGCTGCGCGCCGGCGAGATCCGGCTGTGCTTCGACGCGATGCGCGGCAAGTTCTACATCGGCTATTTCGACCATCGTTTTCCGCTCGCGCCGGCGGACTATGTGACCGTGCTGCGCACCGCCGCCTCGGAGCGGCTGGCAGGCGCGATCTCGGCGTTCGAGAATTTCCGCGGCGACCCCGGCAACGTCAGCCAGCACAATGCCGAAATGGGATTTGCCCGCCTGCGCGAGCTCGCCGCCACCGGGGGGCAAACCGACATCGAGGGCGCGCTTGCGCATTTCTCGTCCGAGAACGCGGCCGGTCAGGATGCGCTGCACGCGCTGCTTGAGCGCCAGCATTACCGGCTCGCGTGGTGGCGCTGCGCGGCCGATGGCATCAACTGGCGACGCTTCTTCGAGATCACCGACCTGGTCGGCGTGCGCGTCGAGCAGGACGACGTGTTCGAGGCGACCCATGCACTGATCTTCCGGCTCTACAGCGAAGGCCTGATCGACGGTGTGCGCATCGATCATGTCGACGGCCTGGCCGACCCCGGCGCCTACTGCCGCAAGCTGCGCGCGCGGCTGCAGGCGCTGTCGGTGCAGCGTCCGGTCGAGCTGCCGCCGGCACCTGCCTATATCGTGGTGGAGAAAATTCTTGCGCATGGCGAGCCGCTGCGCCAGGACTGGGCGATCGACGGCACCAGCGGTTATGACTTCATGGATCAGGTCGGCGCGCTGCTGCATGACCCGGCCGGCGAAGCGCCGCTGACGCTGCTGTGGCAAGAGGTGACCGGCAGCGAGCGCGACTTTCTGCACGAGGTGCGCGACGCGCGGCGTCAGCTTCTGGCCAACAACCTGTCCGGCGAGTTCGAGGCCGCCACGCGCGCGCTGCACATGCTCGCGCGCACCGACCTGCGCACCCGCGATTTCACGCTGGGTGCGATCCGGCGCGTATTTGCCGAGCTACTCGTGCACTTCCCGGTCTACCGCACCTATGCCGATTCGAACGGCCGCGACGAACTCGACCAGGAGGTGATCGAACGCGCGCTCGAAGCGGCGCGCTCCAGCGTCGAGCGCACCGAAGTGCCGCTGCTCGACGTGCTGGCCCGCTGGCTCGGCGGCGACGCGCCGGCCGACTCGGCCAACCCGCGCGTGCGCTACCTGCACCAGCGCGCGATCACGCGCTTTCAGCAGCTGACGCCGCCGCTTGCCGCGAAGTCGGTCGAGGACACCGCGTTCTACCGCTACGGGCGCCTGCTCTCGCGCAATGAAGTGGGTTCAGACCCCGGCCAGTTTTCGCTCACCGTCTCCGACTTCCATGTCGGCTGCATCGGCCGCGCGGCCTCGTTCCCGCGCGCGATGCTGACCACCGCCACGCACGACCACAAGCGCGGCGAGGATACGCGCACCCGCCTGACTGCGCTGTCGGAGATGGCGCAGGACTGGGGGCGGGCGGTGCGCGACTGGATGCAAGCCAATGCCCGGCTGCGCACCGAACTTCCAGCGGACAACGGCGGTCCGCCGGCCTTCGCCCCGCAGCCGGCGGATGAACTGATGCTCTACCAGATGCTGCTCGGCGCCTGGCCGATCGGACTTGCGCCGCAGGACCGTGAACACATGCAGGCGTTCGCCGAACGCATCGAGCGCTGGCAGACCAAGGCGCTGCGCGAGGCCAAGCAGGTCAGCGACTGGGTATTGCCGAACGAGGCCTACGAGGCCGGTTGCCGCGATTTCCTGCACAGGATCCTCGGCACCAGCGGGCAGGGCGGCGGTTCGTCCGCCTTTCTCGAAGGAATGCAGGAATGGGTGCGCAGGACGGCCGCAGCCGGCGCCGCCAAGAGCCTGGTACAGACCACGCTTCGGCTGACTGTGCCCGGCGTGCCCGACCTCTACCAGGGCGCCGACCTGTGGGACTTCAGCATGGTCGATCCGGACAACCGGCGCCCGGTCGATTACCCGCTGCGCGAACGCCTGCTCGCCGATGCGCCCGTGCTGCCCGCGGCCGCGCTCGACGACTGGGAGTCCGGGCGCGTCAAGCAGCATCTGATCCGCACGCTGCTCGCGCTGCGCACACGCATGCCGGATCTGTTCACCGAAGGCGAATACGGTCCGCTGGTGGTCGAGGGAGAGCATGCGGGAAGAGTGATCGCGTTCGCGCGGCGCCACCGCGAGCAGATGATGGTCGTGGTCGGTGCGCACCTGCCGGTGCCGCTGTTGGCCCGCAATCGGCTTTTGCTCGACCCGGCCGGGTTCGGCGGCACGGAAATCGTGCTGCCGCACAGCAGCGGCCCGGTCTGGCACGACGCGCTGAGCGGCAGAAAGCTCGACGTGGATGGCGGCCGCGTGCCGCTTGCGCAGATCTTCACCGGCATGCCGGCGGCGGTGCTGCTTGCGGCGAAGGAATGAGTGCCATGGCCCGCAAGCCTGTCGTAACGAGCGGAGCGAGGAATCGCATCCACTTGCTGTACTTTCTCGCTTTCCAGGCGGATGAGGTCCCTCACTGCGTTCGGGATGACAGAAATTTTGGCGGTTGACCTCAACACTGTCGTTCCGAGTGGAGCGAGGAATCTCATCCACTTGCTGTACGTTCTCGCTTGCCAGGTGGATGAGGTCCCTCACTTCGTTCGGGAGGACAGTAATTTTGGCGGTGGACCTCAACACTGTCGTTCCGAGCGGAGCGAGGAATCTCATCCACTTGCTGTACGTTCTCGCTTGCCAGGCGGATGAGGTCCCTCACTTCGTTCGGGATGACAGTAATTTTGGCGGTGGACCTCAACACTGTCGTTCCGAGCGGAGCGAGGAATCTCATCCACTTGCTGTACGTTCTCGCTTGCCAGGTGGATGAGGTCTCTCACTGCGTACGGGACGACAGTCATTCAGGCGACTGCCCCCAACTCTGTCGTTCCGAACGGAGCGAGTAATCTCATCCACCCGCCTTTCGCCCGGCTCAGGCAAGGAACGGGAACACGTGTATGACCCCGTATCCGAGCAGCCACTGCAGCACCGTGTAGTGCCAGAACAGCTTCACCACCGCCGGCTCGCTCGGCCGCAGCGGGCTGATGTAGCCGCGCCAGACGCGCAGCGCGATGAAGACGCTCATCAGCACCGCCGCCCCCACATGCACGAACTGGAAGCCCGTGATCGTGTAAACCAGCGCGCCGTATGCATGCTCGCGCGCGCCGAAGCCGGTCGAGCCGATCGCCATCACCTGCAGCACGATGTACGCGACACCGAGTGCGGCGGCGATCAGATAGCCCAGCTGCAGCCGCTTCGTGTGCCCGGCGCGGTTGCTGCGCTCGCCCCACTCGATCAGCACACTGGCGACCAGCAGCATGCCCATCGCGGCAGTTGGCAGCAGCAGCGACATGTCGCGATAGCCGGTCGGCGGCCACTGAGGCGACAGCGTCCAGAGGAAAAAGTAGGCGAAGATCAGCGAGGCAAACAGCGTGCCGTCGGCCAGGAGCGCGATCAGCGTGCCCCACCATCCCGGCGAGCGGGGGTTCGCATAGTGAAGATTCAACTTGCAGCCCTCGCCGGCGTCGAAGGCCACGCACTCGTTGCGGATGCCGCCCTGCCAGGCCCAGACGAACAGCGCGCCGACCGCGAGCACGGCGCCGACGACCGAGAGCGCGTAGATCTGCGAGACGAAGCCGACGAAGAACAGGCCGGTGAAGACGGCGGCGACGAAGGGAGTGATCGTGTTCCCGGGCAGCACCACCACGTTTTCCGGCTCACCGCGCAGCGCGCTGCTCATCAGCGTTTCGCGCTGGTGCACGTTGGTATGCCCGAGGAAGCCCTTGCCGTTAAGACTGCGCTCGGCGACGCTCTCATCGGCCCACAACGGCTCGCGGTGCGTGACTACCGGCAACGCGACGAAGTTGTACGGCGGAACCGGAACGGCGATCGCCCAGTCCAGCGTGCCGGCCTTCCATGGGTTCTGTCCGCAGCGCTTGCCGTGCAGGAAATGCAGCAGGAAGTCGACGATCAGCATGCCGATGCCGGCGGCGGAGATGAAGCCTCCGACGGTGGAGATCAGGTTCAGGTATTCCCAGCCCATTTCGGGAAGGTAGGTGTAGCTGCGCCGCGGCATGCCCATGATGCCGGTGACGTGCATCGGCAGGAAGGTGATGTTGAAGCCCATGAAGATCATCCAGAACGCCAGGTGCGACAGGCGGTCCGAGGGCATGCGGCCGGAGAACATCGGCAGCCAGTAGTAGAACGCGGCGAACAGCGGAAACACCATGCCGCCGAACAGCACGTAGTGCAGGTGGGCGACCACGAAGTGGGTGTCGTGAACCTGCCAGTCGAACGGCACCAGCGCGACCATCACGCCGGTCAGGCCGCCAAGCACGAAGATGAACAGGAAGCCGAGGATGTACAGCAGCGGCACGCGCAGCACCGGCTTGCCGTTCCACAGCGTGCCGATCCACGAGAACACCTGGATGCCGGTCGGGATCACCACCGCCATCGAGGCGGCCGAGAAGAAGGCCAGCGACAGCAGCGGGATGCCGACCGCGAACATGTGGTGCACCCACAAGCCGAAGCTGATGAAGCCGGTGGCGATCAGCGCCATCACGACCCAGGTGTAGGCCGCCAGCGGCCGCCGCGCGAAGGTGGGGAGGATGGTCGAGACCAGTCCGGCAGCCGGCAGGAAGATGATGTAGACCTCCGGGTGGCCGAAGATCCAGAACAGGTGCTGCCACAGCAGCGGATCGCCGCCCTTGGCGGCATCGAAGAACGGCAGGCCGAACGCGCGCTCGATCTCGAGCAGGATCGAGGCCAGGATCAGCGGCGGGAAGGCGAACACGATCATGAAGGCCGTGACCAGGATCGCCCAGCAGTAGATCGGCATCTTGTGGATCGCCATGCCGGCCGTGCGCGATTTCAGGATCGCGACGATCAGCTCGACGCCCGCCGCCACCGCCGAAATCTCGGCGAACGTCACGCCGAGCAGCCAGAAGTCCGCATTGCTGCCGGGCGTGAATTCCTTGCTGTTCAACGGCACGTACATGAACCAGCCGCCGTCCGGCACCGCGTCGACCAGGAAGCTGGAGTAGATCAGGATGCCGCCGAACAGATAGCACCAGTAGCCGAACGAGGACAGGCGCGGGTAGATCAGGTCGCGCGCTCCGATCATCTTCGGGATCAGGTAGACCGCAAAACCTTCCATGATCGGCACGGCGAAGAAGAACATCATCGTCGTGCCGTGCATCGTGAACGCTTCGGCGTAGGTCTTGTGATCGAGCAGGTCGTTGAGCGGGAACGCAAGCTGGCTGCGCATCAGCATCGCCAGCACGCCGCCGATCAGGAAGAAGATGAAGCCGGTGACCAGGAAGCGCAGGCCGATGCTGGTGTGGTTCACCACCTTCAGCATGCCGATGATGCCGGGCGGATTGGCCCAGGTCTGGTAAAGGCGGTCGTGCAGCCACGCGACTTCGCTCGGGGTTTGGGGCGTGGTCGCCATCAGCGCAGGCCTTCCAGGTATTCGAGCAGACCTTCCAGCTCCTGTTTTTCGAGGTGGGCGAACTCAGGCATCGCGTTGCCCGGCTTGACCAGTTCGTTCTGGGTGATCCAGCGCAGCCGGTTCGCGCGGTTGTTCTCCAGCGTGCCCGCGCCTATCGTGCGCCGGCTGGCCAGATGGGTCAGGTCCGGTCCGCGCCGCTCCGCTTCGCCGACGCCGCGTATCGTGTGGCATTCGACGCAATGCCGCCTGAACGACTCGCGCCCGCGCGCGGCCAGTTCGCTCGCGGGCGGGGCCGCCGGGCGCCGCTGGGCCGCCAGCCAGGCCTCGAACTGCTCCCTTGGCTCGGCGATCACGAAAAACGCCATGCGGGCATGCTGGGCGCCGCAGAACTCCGCGCAGTGGCCGCGGAACACGCCCGGATGGTCGGCCTGCAGGCGCACGTGATTGCGCCGGCCGGGAATCATGTCGATCTTGCCGTGCAGGTTCGGCACCGAAAAGCTGTGGATCACGTCGTGGGTGCGCAGCAGCACCGAGACCGGCACGCCGGCGGGAATGCGGATTTCGTTGGCAGTGGTCATGATGATCTGGTCGTCGGGCCCCAGGTAGTGAACGTCCCACC
>DATLGF010000378.1:0-5729 GCA_035540575.1 Noviherbaspirillum sp. | reverse complement strand
GATTTCCTGCGTCTCGTTGCGCTTCTGGTATTCGTGTTCGGACAGCTCGTTGAAGCGGGCCAGGCGCGCCTTGCTCTTGGCCTGGCGGCCCTTCGGGTTCTGGCGCACCCACTCGAGTTCCTTGGCGATCGTCTTCTGGCGCGCCGATTCCTGCGCTTCTTCCTGCTTCAGGCGCGCTTCCTTCTGTTCCAGCCAGGAACTGTAGTTGCCCTTCCAGGGAATGCCGTGGCCGCGGTCCAGTTCGAGAATCCACTCGGCCGCGTTGTCGAGGAAGTAGCGGTCGTGGGTGATCGCCACCACGGTGCCCGGAAAGCGCTGCAGGAACTGCTCCAGCCAGTCGACCGATTCGGCGTCGAGGTGGTTGGTCGGCTCGTCGAGCAGCAGCATGTCCGGTTTTGACAGCAACAGGCGGCACAGCGCGACGCGGCGCTTTTCGCCGCCCGACAGCACGCCGACCTTCGCGTCCCACGGCGGCAGGCGCAGCGCGTCGGCGGCCACTTCCAGCTGCTGGTCGAGGTTGCCGCCGCCGGAGGTGGCGATCAGCGCTTCCAGGCGCGCCTGCTCGGCGGCGAGCGCGTCGAAGTCGGCATCCGGCTCGGCGTAGGCCGCATAGACCGCGTCGAGCTTGGCCTGGGCCTCGGCGATTTCACCGAGGCCGGATTCCACTGCCTGGCGTACCGTCATTTCCGGATCGAGCTGCGGTTCCTGCGGCAGGTAGCCGATGTTCAGGCCCGGCATCGGGATCGCCTCGCCCTCGATCTCCTTGTCCACGCCGGCCATGATCTTGAGCAGCGTGGACTTGCCCGAGCCATTCAGGCCGAGCACGCCGATCTTGGCGCCGGGGAAGAAGGAGAGCGAGATGTCTTTCAGGATCTGGCGCTTGGGCGGAACGATCTTGCCCACGCGATTCATTGTGTAGACGTATTGAGCCATAGAGGTGCGGTTTCCGGTGCGTTGAATCGAGACCGCAAGGATAGCCGATGCGCGGCGCAACGACCGCCGGCTTCATGTAAGTCGCTCGAAGTCATGCCCGCCGCGCTCGCACAGGCTTGAGCCGGATCACTCGAATTTCAAGAAAGGAAACCCGGGGCCGGCTCTTTCACACCGGCACCCGGCGCGCGACCCGGCTTCGCCACAGGCCCTCGACCGAATAGACAGCCAGCGCTCCCCAGATCAGCGCAAAGCCGATCAGGCGCGCGCCGCCGAACGGCTCGTTGTACACCCACACGCCGATCAGGAGCTGCAGCGTCGGGCCGATGTACTGCAACAAGCCGAGCAGCGACAGCGGGATGCGGCGCGCGCCGGCGGCGAACATCAGCAGCGGAATCGCGGTGATCGGGCCCGCCGCGGCAAGCAGCAGCTGGGTGGACAGTCCGACGTCGCCGAAGCCGGTTGCGCCCTGAGCGGTCAGCCAGGCAAGCCAGACCGCGGCGAACGGGAACAGCAGCAGGGTCTCCAGCGTCAGGCCTTCCAGCGCGCCCAGCGAGGCGGTCTTGCGCATCAATCCGTACAGGCCGAAGGTGGTGGCCAGCGACAGCGCAACCCAGGGGAGCTGGCCGACCTGCCAGGTCAGCCACAGCACGCCGGCCGCCGCCAGGCCGACCGCCGCCCACTGCACCGGGCGCAGCCGCTCGCGCAGCAGCAGGTAGCCGAGCAGCACGCTGAATAGCGGATTGATGAAGTAGCCGAGGCTGGCGTCAACGACGCGGTCGTTGTTGACCGCCCAGATGTAGATGAACCAGTTGGTCGAAAGCAGCACCGCGGAGACCGCGAAGCCGGCCAGCACGCGCGGCTTGCGCATCACCTCGGCGATCCAGCGCCACTGACGCCGGCAGGCCAGCACGGCCAGCACGAAAACCAGCGACCACAGCATCCGATGCAACAGGACTTCAAGCGGCTGCAGTGCTTGCAGCGACTTGAAGTACAGCGGAAACAGCCCCCAGGACGCATACGCGCCGGCGGCATAGAGCATTCCTGTTCGCATGGGAAAGGCGGGAGTGGGGAAGCGGCTCATTATCCCAGCAATCCCGCATGTGCGCCGTGCAAGGGCCGATGTAGTAACGGGCGATTACCCGTGCGCGGCGGGGCGGGGGAACAATGGTCGTTCACTCACATAAAGGAGACAACCATGGCTGCGAAGAAAATCCTGATGATCGTCGGCGACTTCGGCGAGGACTACGAAATCATGGTGCCGTTCCAGGCGCTGCTGGCGGTCGGGCACCAGGTGCACGCGGTCTGCCCGGACAAGCGCGCCGGTGATTTTGTCGCCACCGCGATCCATGATTTCGAGGGCCACCAGACCTACAGCGAAAAGCCGGGCCACCGATTCACGTTGACGCACGACTTCGACAAGATCGAGGAAAGCGGCTACGACGCGCTCGTGATTCCCGGCGGCCGCGCGCCGGAATACCTGCGCCTGAATCCGCGCGTGCTGGAAATGGTGCGTCACTTCGCCGGCGCGAACAAGCCGATCGCGGCAATCTGCCATGGTGCGCAGATCCTCGCCGCGGCCAGGGTGATCGAGGGGCGCAGCTGCTCGGCCTATCCGGCCTGCCGCGCCGAGGTCGAACTGGCCGGCGCGCGCTTTGCGGAAATCGAGGTCAGCGCCGCGACCACCGACGGCAACCTGGTGACCGCTCCGGCGTGGCCCGCGCATCCTGCCTGGATCGCCCAATTCCTCAAGGTGCTGGGGACCGAGATCGTGCTATAACGGCAAGCGGGGCCGCGCGCCGCGGCCCCGACTGAACGGAGGCACGCATGTGTGAAATCTTCGTCAAGGCCGACCCCGCGCTGTACGAGGCGCGCGCCCGCTCGATCCGCCTGCACGGCGTGGTCACCTCGATCCGCCTGGAAAACCTGTTTTGGGAAACGCTCGCGGAAATCGCCACCCGCGACGGCATGACGACCAGCCAGCTGATTGCCAAGCTGTACGACGAGCTGGTCGAGTACCGCGGCCGCATCGACAACTTCGCTTCCTTCCTGCGCGTGTGCTGCCTGCGCTACCAGTCGCTGATGGCCGCCGGGGCGATTTCGCAGGACAAGAGCCTGCCGCTGGCGGGGTACCGGGTCGCCGCAGTCGCGCCGCCGGCGTCGCCTGCGATGCCGATGCGACTGGCGCCGCGCACCACGGGCAGGAGCAAGGCCGCGCCCGGCTGAACCCGCTGCCCGCCAGGCGCGGTACACTCCCTTCCCGCGCGCCTGCCGCAAGTGTCGGCGCGGGGGAGAGAGTGGGCGAATGAAGATCCGACATGTAGAAGCCATCCACGCGGTCATGCTGACCGGATCCGTCAGCGGCGCCGCGCGCCTGCTCAACCTGACCCAGCCCGCCGTCTCCCGCACCCTCCAGCACGCCGAACTCCAGCTGGGGTTTCCGCTGTTCCAGCGTTCACGCAATCGCCTCGTTCCGACCCGGGAAGCCTTGCTGCTCGACGCGGAGATCGCCAAGCTCTTCCATCAGCTCGAGAACGTCAACCGTCTGGCCGCCACCCTGCGCGCCGGCTCGCCCGGGCAATTGAGGGTGCTGATGGTGCCCGCGCTCGGACAAACCATCCTGCCGGCGGCGCTGGCGGAGTTCCGCCGCACCCACGCCGAGGTCCCGGTGGCGGTGCGCATGCTCAACTCGCGCGAGATCGCCGCGGCGATGGCGCTGCACGAGGCGGACGTCGGCTATGTGTTCGGCCCGGCCCAGCATCCGGCGCTCTCCGGGGAACTGGTCTGCGAGAGTCCGCTGGTCTGCGCCGCGCCGGCCGGCATGTTCCCCGGCAGACGCCACATCGTGCTGGAGGACCTGATCGACAAGCCGGTCGTCATGCAGGACCAGGGCGACTACATGAGCGGCGTGCTCGCCGATGCCCGCCGCGAAGCCGGGGTCGATGCGCCGCTCGGGATCACCGTGCAGACGCTGCACGCCGCGCTCGCACTGGCCGAGAACGGCATAGGCGCGGCCATTGTCGATGCCTTCACCGCGTCCTCGTCCGATCCTGCGCGCGTGCAGGTGCTGCGCCTGGATCCGGAGCTCCAGATTCCGATCTACGCGCTGCGGCTTGAACAGGCGGAAATGTCGGTGCAGCTGCGCGTCTTTGCCGAGTGCTTCGCGCGCGCCGCGCGCGCGGTGATTGAGCGCGGTCGCGGCGGGGTGGGCGCACCAGCCTGAAGCGCGCTTGCATACCCCTCCGGTATGACGAACGGTAATGGCCGGCATCGAATCGGCATTTGACTCACGGACAACGCAAAACCAAACTTCGCGCCATTGAACGCGTCGAACAGGTCCCTTGGCCTGCACGACGCGCAACACGAAGGTTTGTAAAGCATGCATGTCTGCGTACTGGGCGCGGGTGTCGTCGGCATCACCAGCGCCTACCATCTGATGAAGGAAGGGCATCGCGTCACGCTCGTCGACGCGAATGAACCGGGTTCGGGCGCAAGCTTCGGCAACGGCGCCCAGCTGAGCTATTCGTATGTGGCGCCGCTGGCCGAGCCCAGCGTCTGGACCAAATGGCCGTCCTATCTGTTTTCGAGCGATTCCCCGCTGACGCTGCGACTGCAGGCCGACAGCGCCCAATGGCGCTGGCTGGCCGGGTTTCTTGCCGCCAGCACACGCGAGCGCGCGCGCCGAACGACGGTGGAACTGCTGCGCCTGGCGTTCCTGAGCCGTGACGAACTCGCGCGCCTGCGCCGCGCGGAGCCGATCGATTTCCTGCACCGCGTCGCCGGCAAGCTGGTGATGTTTTCCGACCCGGCCGCGCTGGCGTCGGCACGGGCCCAGGTTGCCTTCCAGGCGCGCTACGGCTGCCGCCAGCAGGTTCTCGACGCGGCCGGCTGCATGGAGATCGAGCCTGCGCTGGCGCAGTCCTCCGTCCGCTGGGCCGGCGGCGTCCATACGGCCGATGAAGAGGTCGGCGATTGCGCGCTGTTCTGCCAGGCGCTGTTCGAGCGCATGCGCGCCGACGCGGATTTCCGCTTCGTGCGCGGCGCCGTCACCGGTGTGCACACGCGCGCCCAACGCCTGCACGCGGTGCAGGCAGGCCGCGAGGAGATCGGTGCCGACGCGTTCGTGCTCGCGCTGGGTGCGCAAAGCACGGCCTTCGCGCAGATGGCCGGATTCCGCCTGCCGGTCTACCCGCTCAAGGGCTATTCGATCACCGTTCCGCTCACCGCGGATTCCGCCTGGGCGCCTTCCGTGTCGATCACCGACATGTCGCGCAAGATCGTGTTCGCCAGGCTGGGAAACCGTCTGCGCGTGGCCGGACGTGTCGAACTGGTCGGGATGGATCGCTCGATACCGCGGCGCGCGATCGACGAGCTCAAGGCCGCGGTCGCTGCGGATTTTCCGCAGTGCGGCCTTCTCGACGATGCCGCGCTTGCGCCCTGGACCGGTTTTCGCCCCGCTACGCCCACCGGGCTGCCGATCATCGGCGCCTCGCCCGTACCCAACCTGTACCTGAACGTCGGCCATGGCAGTCTGGGCTGGACGCTCGCCTGCGGCAGTGCGGCGATGCTGGCCGCGCAGATGAACGGGCGCGAGTGTGCGATCGATCCGCGGCCGTACAGATTTGCATCGGGCGCGACGCACGTCGCCGCCTAGTCTGGCGGGGCACGCCGCCCGGCCGATGCTTTTGCCCCGGTCATCCGACCGGTCAAGTTGTACCTTAACGACAAGAGGAGAAAGAAACCATGCGCATTTCCAAGACCCTGATGGCGCTGGCGGCCACCTCGCTGATGGTGGCGGC
>DATLGF010000377.1:0-3883 GCA_035540575.1 Noviherbaspirillum sp. | reverse complement strand
TTCATGACCTTGCGCGGCGCGTTCATCATCGCCTTGATCTGGGCGACTTCGTCGCCCAGATCAAGGCGATGATGAACGCGCCGCGCAAGGTCATGAAGGCGCCCGAGCCGGCGCAGGCGCCGGCCGCGAAGGCCGCGGAAGGCACGCTGCACAAGCCGGCCGACAAGAAGCCGGGTGAAAAGCCGGGTGACAAGAAGCCGGTCGGCGGCGACAAGAAGTCGATCAAGTCGGCCAATGTGGCCTCGACCTGGCAGGACGATGCGAAGAAGCGTTCCGCGCTCAAGACGCGCGGCGGTGCCGCGCCCGGCGGGCGCGACGGCTGGCGCAGCGGCCCGCGTGGCCGTCGCGGCGGACACCATGCAGACGATCGCGAGAGCAACTTCCAGGTGCCCACCGAAGCGATCGTGCGCGACGTGCATGTGCCTGAAACGATTACGGTGGCCGAGCTGGCGCACAAGATGGCGGTGAAGGCCTCCGAAGTGATCAAGCACTTGATGAAGCTTGGTCAGATGGTGACGATCAACCAGGTGCTGGACCAGGAGACGGCGATGATCGTCGTCGAGGAAATGGGCCATCGTGCGTTCGCCGCGAAGCTGGACGATCCGGAAGCGATGCTCGAGGAGACCGGCGCTCAAGTCGATGCCGAGCAGCTGCCGCGCGCGCCGGTCGTGACCGTGATGGGCCACGTCGACCACGGCAAGACCTCGCTGCTGGACTACATCCGCCGGGCCAAGGTCGCCGCGGGCGAAGCCGGCGGGATTACCCAGCACATCGGTGCGTATCACGTGGAGACGCCGCGCGGGATCATCACCTTCCTGGATACGCCGGGCCACGAAGCATTTACGGCAATGCGTGCGCGCGGCGCAAAGGCGACCGATATCGTGATCCTGGTGGTGGCGGCCGACGACGGCGTCATGCCGCAAACGAAGGAAGCGATCGCGCATGCGAAGGCGGCCGGCGTACCCCTCGTGGTGGCGATCAACAAGGTCGACAAGCAGGGGGCGAACCTCGATCGCGTGACCCAGGAACTGATCGCCGAAGGCGTGGTGCCGGAAGCGTACGGCGGCGACGCGCCGTTCGTGCCGGTATCAGCCAAGACGGGCCAGGGCATCGACGATCTGCTGGAGAACGTCTCGCTGCAGGCCGAAGTGCTGGAGTTGACCGCGCCGGTGGACACGCACGCCAAGGGCCTGGTGATTGAAGCCAAGCTGGACAAGGGGCGCGGTCCTGTCGCGACCGTGCTGGTGCAGTCCGGCACCCTGAAGCGCGGCGACGTGGTGCTGGCCGGTTCTTCCTATGGCCGTGTGCGCGCGATGCTCGACGAAAACGGGAAGAACATTGCCGAGGCCGGGCCGTCGATTCCGGTCGAGATCCAGGGCCTGACCGAAGTGCCGGCAGCCGGCGAGGAAGTAATGGTGATGGCCGACGAGCGCAAGGCGCGCGAAATCGCGCTGTTCCGCCAGGGCAAGTTCCGCGACGTCAAGCTGGCCAAGCAACAGGCGGCCAAGCTGGAGAACATGTTCGAGCAGATGGGCGAGGGCGAGGTGAAGAACCTGCCGTTGATCATCAAGGCGGACGTGCAGGGCTCGCAGGAAGCGATCGTGCATGCAATGCAGAAGCTGTCCACCGACGAGGTGCGTGTCCAGATCGTTCACGCGGCCGTCGGCGGCATCAGCGAATCCGACGTCAACCTCGCGATGGCCTCGAAGGCGGTCATCATCGGCTTCAACACCCGCGCCGACACGTCGGCGCGCAAGCTGGCCGAATCCAGCGGCATCGACATCCGGTACTACAACATCATCTACGATGCGGTGGATGACGTGAAGGCGGCGATGTCGGGCATGCTGGCACCGGAGAAGCGCGAGCAGGCATTGGGTCTGGTCGAGATCCGCCAGGTCTTCCATGTCAGCAAGGTCGGCTCGATTGCCGGCTGCTACGTGCTCGACGGCGTGGTGCGGCGCGGTGCCTCGGTGCGCCTGCTGCGCAACAACGTGGTCATCTGGACCGGGGAGCTCGAGTCGCTCAAGCGTTTCAAGGACGACGTGAAGGAAGTGAAGGCCGGCTTCGAGTGCGGCCTGTCGCTGAAGAACTTCAACGACATCCAGGAAGGCGACCAGCTGGAAGTCTTCGAAGTGCAGGAAGTGGCCCGTACCCTGTAAGCGTTCCACGCCGGATTGCGGCGGGTTCAACACGGCGGACACAGCGCGCATGGTGACGAGAACGATCACCACGCGCGCCGTGTTCGCCGTGATCCATTTATGAGTTTGAATTTTTCCCATGGCCAAGCACAGCAAATCGATACCGGGACGCGGCGTCCGCGTCGCCGACCAGATCCAGCGCGATCTGGCGGAGATCATCGCGTATGAACTGAAGGACCCGCGCGTGGGCATGATCACGATCACCGAAGTGCAGGTGACGCCGGATTACGCGCATGCGAAGGTGTACTTCACGACCCTGGTCGACAGCGAGGAGGCGGTGAAGAACACGCTGGCCGGCCTGCGCGCGGCGTCCGGCTTCATCCGCGGCCAGCTGGGCCGGCGCCTGACGATCCACACCACGCCCGAGCTGCACTTCGTGCACGACATCTCGCCGGTGCGCGGGATGGAGCTGTCGAAGCTGATCGACGAAGCGAATGCGAGCCGGGCGCGCGACGCGGAAGACTGACGCGTGCAGAACCCGAACAAGAGAGTGCGCGTGCCGGTGCACGGCGTGCTGCTGCTCGACAAGAGCGCCGGCATGTCGAGCAACGATGCGCTGATCAAGGCCAAGCGCCTGCTCAACGCGCAGAAGGCGGGGCATACCGGCACGCTTGATCCGTTCGCCACCGGCCTGTTACCGCTCTGTTTCGGCGAGGCGACCAAGTTTTCCCAGGACCTGCTCGAGGCCGACAAGACCTATGAGACGCGCGTTCACCTGGGCATCACGACGACTACCGGCGATACCGAAGGCGAGGTGCTGGGGCGCTGTGAGGTGCAGGTCGACCGCGCGCGGATAGAGCAAACGCTTAACGCCTTTCGGGGCGAGATCGACCAGGTGCCGCCGATGCATTCGGCGCTCAAGCGCGACGGCAAGCCGCTATACGAATATGCGCGCGCCGGCGTGACGCTGGAACGCGCCGCACGGCGGGTCACGATCCGCACGCTGGAACTGATCGGCTTCGAAGCGCCATATCTCGATCTGCGTGTGACCTGCAGCAAGGGAACCTATATCCGGGTGCTCGGCGAGGACATCGGCACGGCACTCGGCTGCGGCGCGCATCTGCAGACGCTGCGCCGCATCGGGGTCGGCCGGCTCGATCTGTCGAATGCACTGACGCTGGAGCAGTTCGCGCAGATCGATGAAAGCGAGCGGGCCGCGCGGCTCGCGCCGGTGGACGCGTTGCTGTCTTCGTTTCCCGCGATTCATCTGTCGCCGGAGCTGGTCACGCGCTTCCTGCACGGCCAGCGGCTGGCGCTCGGCAAGGCGGGCGCCGGCGGGGACTTGCCGGCCGGCAGGGTGCGGGTGTATCCGGAAGGTTCTACACGTCTCTTGGGCAGCGCGTTGCTGCACGAGTACGGCGTGCTCGCGCCGGAACGGCTGATCGCCACCTGAGACCGGGGTGCCTGCGGGCTTGCGCGTCCATGCCCCGTGACGCCTGCTGTTCACGCCGGCGGGTCGAAGCTGCGTCACGACAGGAAGTGACGCACGAACCAGGCGGCGGCCAGGTCGAGCACCTGTTCCAGCGTGCCCGCCTCCTCGAACAGATGAGTCGCGCCGGGCACGATCACCAGCTCCTTCTCGACATTCAACTTCGCAAGCGCCTGCTGGTTCAGCGCAATCACCGGCGCATCGAGTCCGCCGACGATCAGCAATGTCGGCGCGCGTACCTTCGCCAGTGCGGGGC
>DATLGF010000376.1:0-3569 GCA_035540575.1 Noviherbaspirillum sp. | reverse complement strand
TCCCCGGCCTTGCGCTGTTCTACGGCGGCCTGGCGCGTTCCAAGAACATGCTGTCTGTGCTGATGCAGGTGTTCGTGGTGTTCGGCCTGGTGATGCTGCTGTGGGCGATCTACGGCTACAGCCTGGCGTTCGCCGGCGAAGGCATGTTCTTCGGCGGGTTCGAGCGACTGTTCCTGCGCGGCATCACGCCCGACATGCTGTCGAGTGCGCTTGCCACCATTCCCGAGTACGTATTCGTCTCGTTCCAGGGCACCTTCGCAGCGATTACCTGCGCGCTGATCGTCGGCTCCTTTGCCGAGCGCATCAAGTTCTCCGCGGTGCTGCTGTTCGTCGCGCTGTGGTTCACCTTCAGCTATGTGCCGGTTGCGCACATGGTCTGGGGCGGCGGCCTGCTGGCTGAAGACGGTGCGCTCGACTTCGCCGGAGGCACGGTCGTGCACATCAACGCCGGCATCGCCGGCCTGGTGGGCGCCTACGTGATCGGCAAGCGCCTGGGCTACGGCCGCGAGGCGATGACGCCGCACAGCCTGACGCTGACGATGGTCGGCGCCTCGCTGCTGTGGGTGGGCTGGTTCGGGTTCAACGCCGGTTCCGCCGGCGCCGCGGACGGCGTCGCAGGCCTGGCAATGATCAACACCATCCTCGCCACGGCCGCGGCCACCCTGGCCTGGATCGCCGGCGAAGCCATGCTCAAGGGCAAGGGCTCGATGCTCGGCGCGGCCTCGGGCGCGGTCGGCGGGCTGGTCGCGGTGACGCCGGCCGCCGGCTTCATCGGCCCGATGGGTTCGATCATCCTCGGGCTGATTGCCGGTTTCCTGTGCCTGTGGGGCGTGAACGGCCTGAAGAAGATGCTGGGTGCGGACGACGCGTTCGACGTGTTCGGCGTGCACGGCGTGGGCGGTATTGTCGGCGCGATCCTGACCGGCGTGTTCGCATCGCCGGCGCTGGGTGGCACCGAAGGCGCTGACTTCGCGATGGGCGCGCAGGTCTGGATCCAGACCAAGAGCGTGTTGATCACCATCGTCTGGTCCGCAGTCGTCGCCTTCATCGCGTACAAGGTGGTGGACCTGCTGGTCGGCCTGCGCGTGACCGAAGACGAGGAGCGCGAGGGCCTGGATATCGCGAGCCACGGCGAATCGGCCTATCACTCCTGATTGCGCCGCCTGCGGACAGCCGCAGGGTCAGGGAAAGCGCCCGCGCATCGCGCCGGGCGCTTTTTTTCATGCCGCCGCCCGACACGTACAATTGCGCGTGACCGAACATTCCGCGTAGCGATTGCGCCCATACATGCCATTGTCCGTCGAGCGAACCGCACTGGAGCAAGGCCAGGTGTGGCTCTACCTGTGCACCATCATCGCCGGACTCGCGTTCGGCTTCATCTGGCCGCGCGCTGCGTCCGTCCTCGACATCCTGCTCTGGCCCACGCTGGCGGTCCTGCTGTACGCGACTTTCCTGCAGGTACCGTTGCTGCACCTGCGCGAGGCATTTCGCGATCATCGCTTCCTGCTCGCCAGCCTCGCCGGCAACTTCGTCCTGCTGCCGCTTCTGGTCTGGGGCCTCACGCAGGTGGTGGCACTGGATCCGGCCGTGCGCCTGGGCGTGCTGCTGGTGCTGCTGATGCCGTGCACGGACTGGTTCATCACGTTCAGCCAGCAGGGCGGCGGACAGGTTGCACGCGCGCTCGCAATCACGCCGGTCAACCTGTTCCTGCAATTGCTGCTGCTGCCGTTCTATCTGTGGCTGATGGCGGACCGCGAAGCGCTGGATGTGGTCGCGCGGCCGGAATTCTTGCCGGCGCTCGCAGTCGTCGTGCTCCCGCTCCTGCTCGCGGCGATGTCAGAGCGCTGGATCGAGGTGGAACCGCGCCGCGCGGTGCTGCGCGGGCGGCTGGCCTGGTGGCCGGTGCCGCTGCTCGCGCTGGTGCTGTTCCTGGTGGCGGCGGTTCAGGCCGGTACGGTGCGCGACGCGGGCGGATTGCTGGCGACACTGGTGCCGCTGTTTCTGTTGTATCTCTGCCTGGCGCTTGGCGCCGCCCGTCTCCTCGCACGCCTGTCAGGCGTCACCCCTGAGGCCGGCCGCACCATCGCGTTCAGCTTCGGCACGCGCAATTCCTTCCTCGTGCTGCCGCTCGCGCTGGCCCTGCCGGCGGGATGGGAGGCGGCGGCGCTGGTGATCGTCGCGCAATCGCTGGTCGAGCTGTTCGGCATGCTCGTCTACCTTCGCATCGTCCCCCGCCTGTTCTGAGAAACGCTGGCCGGTCACTGCATGGCCCGCTCGGCGCGCTCCAACGAAGCCTGGGGGCCGAAGACGACCAGCACGTCGTTGGCTTCGAGTACCGTGTCACGTTGCGGATTCGGTTGTCGCTCGCCGGCGCGCACCAGCGCCGTGATGGTTGCGCCGTCCAGCGGCAGCTGATCCAGGCGCCGTCCCACGGATGTGCTTCCCGCCGCGATTACGATGGCGCGCAGACGGTGTCCATCGCGCTCGTCCAATCCTTCGGAAAGCGGGTCGCCGCGGAAGAACTCGCGCATCAGGCGGTAGCGCGTCGTGCGCTGCTGCTGGATCCGGCGCACCACCCGCGAGACCGGAACGTCGAGCAGCAGCAAGGCCTGGGAGGCGATCATCAGGCCGGCCTCCAGCGTCTCCGGCACCACTTCCAGCGCGCCCGCTGCGTGCAGTTCGTCGACATGGGTTTCGTCACGCGTGCGCACCATCACCGGCAACTCCGGTCGTAGCGTGCGCAGGTGTTGCAGCACCTTTTTTGCCGCGGCCACGTCCTCGTGGCTGATGACGACCAGCCGCGCGTGCTCCAGTCCGAGCAGTTCGAGGATGTCGCGTTCGCCGGCGTCGCCGTAGAACACCGGCTCGCCCGCCGTATGCGCCTCGCGCACGCGCACCGGATCGAGATCGAGGGCGACGAACGGAATGTGCTCCTCTTCGAGGAAATTGCCGACGCTCTGACCGATCCGTCCATAGCCGCAGATGATTACGTGCTCGCGCAGCCGGGGCGCGGTCTCCGGTCCCAGTTGCGGCACCTTTCCCTCCTCGACGGGTGCGGGTGGCTGGCGCGAGAGCCGTTTCGCCAGGCGCCGGTTGTAGCGGATCAGGAACGGGCCGGCGATCATCGAGAACAGCACCGAAGTCAGCGCAATCTGGCCGAGGCGGGCGTCGATCACGTTCGCACCTAGCGCAAGCGCAAGCAGCGCGAAGCCGAACTCGCCCCCAACGGCCAGCAGCAGCCCGGTGCGCCATGCGGTGACGTCCTCGAGACCGGCGCGGCGCACCAGCAGCATCACCAGGACGGTCTTGATGGATAGCAGTGCAATCGTTCCCGCGACCGCCCAGTGCCAGATCGCCGGAATCGCGGTCGGGTCGAACAGCATGCCGACGCCGATGAAGAACAGGCCGAGCAGCACGTCGCGAAACGGGCGGATGGTCGCTTCGACCTGGTGGCGGAACTCGGTCTCGCCGAGCATCATGCCTGCCAGGAAGGCGCCGAAGGCGAGCGACAGGCCGAGACTGCTGGTCGTCCACGCGGCCAGCAGGGCGACCAGCAGCACGGTCAGTGT
>DATLGF010000375.1:0-6106 GCA_035540575.1 Noviherbaspirillum sp. | reverse complement strand
TGCGCTGATGCGCGAGCGTGACTGGGCGAGCACTCCGCTCGGACCTCCGTCCGGGTGGTCCCCCGGGCTGCGCATGGTGGTCCGGCTCGTCCTCGACGCGCACTTTCCGATGTATGTGGCCTGGGGGCCGCAGCTTGTCCTGATCTACAACGACGCCTATGCCGAGCTGCTCGGCGCGCGGCACCCCGCCGCGCTGGGCCGGGCATTCTGGGATATCTGGCCCGAAGTGAAGGGCGAGATCGGGCCCGTCATTCGAACCGCGCTTGGCGGCGAAACCGTGTATATCGAGAATCAGCCGCTGACGCTGTTGCGTTACGGCATGCAGGAGCATGCGTGGTTCACGTTCTCGGTATCGCCGGCGCGTGACGAATCGGGTGCCACCGCCGGCGTCTACTGCGTCTGCACCGAGACGACCGCCTCAGTCCTGCTCGAGCGCGAGCGCGTCGAAGAGAACCAGCGCCTGCTGCGCCTGTTCGAACAGGCGCCCGGGCTTCATGGCGGTCGTGCGCGGCCCGGATCACGTGTTCGAGCTGGCCAATGCCAGCTTCCTCAAGGTTGCCCGGCGCAGCGACGTGATCGGCAAGCCTGTGCGCGAAACCCTTCCCGAAAGCGTGAGTCTCGGTTTCGTCGATCTGCTTGACGAGGTCTACCGCAGCGGCAAGCCCTTCGTCGGGCGCGGGCTGCGCCACGTCGTGCGCGACGATGCCGGCGTGGCCAGCGAAGGATACGTCGACTTCGTCTACCAGCCGATCACCGACAGCGCCGGCCGTGTGATCGGCATTTTCATCCAGGGTCATGACGTGACCGAGGCAAGCCATGCGCATGCGGCCCTGCGCGAGGCCGAGGAGCGCCTGCAGCTCGCGCTGGAGGCCGGAGGGATGGGCGCATGGCATGCAGATCTGCGCACCGGCAAGTCCGAGTGGCTGGGCGGCATGGCCACGCTGCACGGCCGCTCGGCGGACGGTTACGCCCACTCGGTCCAGGCCTACGGGGAGCTGGTCCATCCTGCCGACCGCCAGTCCGTTATCGACGCCGTGAATCGCGCGCTTCAGGAGCGCCGCGATCACCGTATCGAATACCGCATTGTATGGCCGGACGGATCGGTGCGCTGGCTCGAAGGCCGGGGACGCATCTACCTGGACGAGCAAGGCGAACCCGCGCGCATGGCCGGCGTGTGCATGGACATCACCGCGCGCAAGATTGCGGAGCAGGATCTGCACTTTCTCGCGCAGGCGAGCATGGAGCTTGCGCATCTGGTGGACGTCCCGGCCACGCTGGACCGACTGGCGAAACTGGCCGTGCCGACCTTCGCTGACTGGTGCGCGGTCGACGTGCTGGAGGACGACGGCACGCTGCGCCGCCTTGCGGTTGCGCACTGCGACCCGCGCAAGGAAGCGCTGGCGCACGAACTGCACCGCCGGTATCCGCCCGCACCCGATGCCGGCATCGGCGTCTGGAACATCATGCGCACCGGCGCTCCGGAGCTGGTGCGGGAACTGAGCGACGATGTGCTGGCAACGGCCGCCAGCGATGCCGAACACCTGGAGATCGTGCGCGGCCTGGGCTTGCGTTCCTACATCGGCGTGCCGCTGAAGATCAAGGGGCAGCCGTTCGGCGTGGTCAGCTTCGTGTCCGCCGAATCCGGGCGCCTGTACGGCCCGGCCGACCTGGCACTGGCCGAAGACCTCGCGCTGCGCACCTCGATCGCGGTCGAGAACGCGCGCCTGTACCAGGCGGTGCAGGAGGCGGACCGGCGCAAGGACGTGTTCCTGGCCACGCTGTCGCACGAATTGCGCAATCCGCTCGCGCCGATCGCCAGCGCGCTGGCGCTGCTGCGCGTGGCGCCGCACGACGCGGGCCGCGTGGACCGCTCGGTGCGCATGATGGAGCGCCAGGTGTCCCAGCTCTCGCGGCTGGTCGACGACCTGATGGACGTCTCGCGCATCACTGCCGGCAAGATGGAGATGCGCCGCGAGCGCGCGAGCCTGTCGTCTATCCTGCACAACGCGCTCGAGACCAGTCGTCCGCATATCGAACAGGCGCGTCACCAGCTGCTCGTCAACCTGCCCGGCATGCCGATGGAAGTGGATGCCGATCCGGTACGCCTGGCCCAGGTGTTCTCGAACCTCCTGAACAACGCAGCGAAATACACGCCGCCGTCGGGCCGCATCGAGCTGACGGCCGCGCGCGAAGGGAACGGCTTCCTCGTGCGGGTTCGCGACAACGGGATCGGCATACCGCGCGAGATGCTGCGCTCGGTGTTCTCGATGTTCGCGCAGGAGCGCAGGCCGAGCGAGTACAGCAGGGGCGGGCTGGGCATCGGCCTGTCGCTGGCCGAGGGTATCGTCGTGCTGCACGGCGGACGAATCGAAGCGCATAGCGAAGGCAACGGGCGCGGCAGCGAGTTTCATGTCTGGTTGCCGCGAGCGGCCGGAGCGGACGCGGCGTCGGAAGCCGCGCCCCCGGGCACGGCGGCGCGGCAGGGGATGCGCATCCTGGTGGTGGACGACAATGTCGATGCCGCCGACACGGTTTCCGAATTGCTGCGCCTGCTGGGGCACGAGGTCAGCGTCGTGCATAGCGGCGAGGAGGCGCTGGAGGCGGCGCCGGGCATGGAGCCGGCGATCGTGCTGCTCGACATCGGCCTGCCCGGGATCGATGGCTATGAGACCGCGCGGCGCCTGCGCGCGCTGCCCGGGTTGGCCGCCGCCCGGCTCATCGCATTGACCGGCTGGGGACAGGACCAGGACAAGGCGCGCACTGCGGCAGCAGGCTTCGAGCAGCACTGGGTCAAGCCGGTCAGCCTGGCGCTCCTGCAGGCGCTTTGAGCTCGCCGCGCGCCAGCTCCGCCGCCAGCAGGTCGAACACCGTACGGATGCGCGGCACGTCGCGCAGCTCGCGATGCGCCGCCAGCCAGACTTCCAGGGGCGGCAGCTTCTGGTCCGGCAGCACGCGCACCAGTTCCCGGTAGCGCTCGCCCACGCATTGCAGCGTCACGCCCACACCCATTCCCGCCAGCACCGCCTGCCAGCCGACGATGTGGTTGTCGCAGCGGAAAGCGAAAAAGCTCTTGTCCACCATGTACCCGGCCGCGCGGAAGCCTTCAATCATCATGTTCGACTGGTCCAGCCCGACCCAGTCGTAGCGCCGCGGGTCTGCGCCGTCGGCGGGAAGCCGGCGCGTCTTCAGGTAATCGCGGTGCGCATAGAATCCGACCGGGTAGGCCGCGATGCGTCGCGTGACCACGCCGCTTTGCGCCGGCCGCATCATCCGCACCGCGATATCGGCCTCGCGCGTGAGCAGGTTGTCCAGACGGTTCGAAGCCACCAGTTCGATCTGTATGCGCGGATGGGCCGCGCGCAGCCGGGCCAGCATCGGCGGCAGCACGAAGGCAGCCATGGTCTCGCTGGCGGTAATGCGCACGGTGCCGGCCAGCTCCGTGCCTTGCGCGGCCGCCGCCACGCTCGCTGCCTGGGCCGCCTCCAGCATCCGTCGCGCCGGCTCGCGCAGTGCGACGCCCGCCGACGTCAGCGCCACGCCGCGCGCCACCCGCTCGAACAGAGCGGCGCCGACCGCGCTTTCCAGTTCCGCGATCTGACGTGACACGGTCGGCTGCGAGACGCCCAGCAGCGCCGCCGCGCGCGAGACCGCGCCGGCTTCCGCTACCGCACAGAAACACTTGAGCAGGTTCCAGTCGAGCGCATGGGCGTCGACAGCGCCCCCGCCGGATTTCGAGGTATGCATATTTGAATAGGTGGAATGCAAGTCTGCGTATTGTTATGCAGATGTCAGGCGCCCACAATGGCCGCATCGCCGTTCATTGGAGAGTCGCATGGAATCCGCCAGATCCACCGTAGGGGCTGTTGACACTCAATTCGGGGGTGCGAAGGGGTCGTATGCGTCGCAGGGCTAGGCGCAGCGACGCGACGTAGCGGTGCTACGGCAAGGAGGACTCGGCGTCCCCCTGCAACACCGCCATGCGGCGCATACGCCCCCTTCCCGGAGGGTTCGTGCCAAAACGCGCGCTGACGGCGTTACATGGCTAGCAAAGACGTCCAGTCTTTGCGTCGCCACGCGCCACCACCAGCACGCGTTTTGGCGCGAACGCATCCCTCGAATTGAGTGTCAACAGCCCCTTGTCCTCGGCGCAAACGGCCGCTTCGGCCGCGTCGCCGTGGAAACCTTCGCCGGCGCCGGTTGGCGCGTCCTCGCACAGTCGCGCAAGCCGCCGGTTGCCGCGCTGCCGGCGCAGGCGACGGCCATCCTGTGCGACGCCACCGACACCGAAGGCATTCTCGCCGCCTGTCCCGCACCGGTGGATGCCGTCATCCATGCCTTGAGCCCCGCCTACACCGACGCCGCTTGGCAGCGCGAGGTGATGGCGCTCGGAGACAGCGCGATCGCGCTCGCACGCGCGAAGGGCGCGCTGCTGATGCTGCCGGGGAACGTGTACAACTTCGGCAAACGGCTGCCGCCGTTGCTTTCGGAGCGCACGCGCCAGGTCCCGGACACGCCGAAGGCGGCGCTGCGCATTGCTCTCGAGCAGCGCCTGCAGGCGGTCGCGGGGGAAGGGGTGCGCAGCGTGGTCATCCGCGCCGGCGACTTCATCGGTGCCGAGCCGGGTACCTGGCTGGATCTCGGTGTTGCGCGGCAGTTGCACAAGGGCCGCTATACCTGCATGGGGCCGCAGGGACTCGTGCATGCGTGGGCGTACCTGCCCGATCTGGCGCAGGTGTTCGTCGCCGTGGCGCAACAGCGCGAGAAGCTACAAGCCTTCGAGGTGTTTCACTACGGCGGGCTGTGCATGACCGGCGCGCAACTGCATGCGGCGCTGGAGCGGGTGACCGGCGGCACGCTCGTGCGCGTGCGCTTTCCGTGGTGGATGCTGCGCGTGGCCGCGCCGTTCTCGCCGATGATGCGCGCGGTGCTGGAGATGCGCTATCTGTGGGGACGTTCGCACTGCCTGTCGCAGCAACGCCTGGAGGCCTTGCTGGGCAAGGTGCCGTGCACCAGCCTCGACGCGGTGCTGCGCAAGGTGCTGGTGGCGCCGCAGTACAAGCTGCCGGCCTCGGCGCGCGCCGTGTCGTCCGGCGCCGAAGCGCCTACGCCGGGGCATTCGCGTACACCTGTGCCCTCGGCGCCGGATGCTCGCGGGTGGGAAACACCGCGCTCACGCTGAGCGGCGGCCCATCCTCCTGTTCGATGCCCGGCGGTGCGGGTCAGTCGCGCCGGCCTCGGTGGCCGTCCTTGCCCTTGCCGCGCGGCTGCTCGTATTCGGCCGATTTCACGAAATACACCGGCTGGGCGCAGGCGTTGTACTTGTGGCAGTGCTTGCCCCAATTTTTCGCATGTCCGGGCGGCACATGCAGGTAGACCGGCGCCGCATACACAGGAGTGGGCTGCTGCACGATCACGACCGGCTTCGTATACACCACGGGCGGGGGCGGCTGGTTGCCGATCTCGATCCGCCCGTAGACGCCGGGCGATACCTGGCCGGCAACAGTGACGCCGACACGCACGTCGGAAGCCTGCGAGGCGCCTGCCCAGGGCAGCAGGGGCAAGGCGAGGGCGATGATTCTTGTGAGCTTGCGCATGGATTCTCCGGTCAGGCCGAAACAGGTTCCAGAGCATACTCCAGTGCCCCTCATTGCGCATCAGGCATTGCTTTTCGTTACTACTGCGAAGGCTCTTGTCTTTCTTTCAGCCTATTGGTCTGCATCTTGCATTCGAAACCTCACCCGGATGGGAGCGAGCGCAGACGTCAGCGATGCGGCAGTCGGCGTTTCCTCGCGCGACATCATCACCAACGCAAGGAGATTGACTCATGGCAGACCAGAACAAGGGCGGGACCAGCCCGCCGGGAACACCGGCAGCAATGCCCGGCAGCAGCGGATCGTTCGGATCCATCGGCAAGGGCAGCAGCGGCAGCGACGCCAGCGCGCGCGGCGGGATGGACGAGGGCGCCCGCCAGGCGGTGCAGCATACGAAGGACGAGGCCCGGCATGTCGCGCAAGAGATGAGCGAAGGGGCGAAGGAAAAGGGACGTTCGCTGTTCGAGCAGCAGAAGGAGTCGGCGGCGCGTCAGATGGGGTCGGTAGCCCATGCC
>DATLGF010000374.1:0-3601 GCA_035540575.1 Noviherbaspirillum sp. | reverse complement strand
AGCATGCGGCCCTCGTTTTCCCATGAAAGGGTTGCAAAGTCGCCGGGATTCGGCACCTGCAGTTCGTGACCGGCGTAGCGCGGTCCTTGTTGGAATAGCTGCTCGATTTCCTTCTGCAGCAGTGTCTCGTCGAAGTAGACGTTGACCGGAAGTTGCGCGTTCGAACGCGCCAGCTTGGCAAAATTAGCCAGATCGGACATCCCCGCCCCCAAATTAATTTGCACCAACCTAAGAGAGAAAGAATCCGCAAAAACCGGCACTCAGATGAGATGAAACGGAAATTTTGGACAGAACGGGCGATTATACCCCAGCGACAGGCTCTAAAGACCGGAAAACGCCCCACTTCGAGCCCTTTCCCTGCTGATCTTGCCCCGGACCGAACGCGATGAAAAGCGCTTTTCACTATCTTTGGCCGCTGCATGACCTCCGTCAACATGCGTGTCGAAGCTTGCTGCCAGTCAAGCGGGCCGGCATGGCCTGCAAATGGTTTGTTCTAGAATAACGGGTTAAACTTCTCCATTTTTCTTCCCCTCTATGCCCACCAAGCCCGCACCCTCAGACCAGCCCGTCTCGTTCGAAGCCGCGATGGCCGAACTCGAGCAGCTGGTCGCGCGCATGGAAGCCGGCGAGCTGCCGCTCGAGGCTTCCGTGGCCGCCTACAAGCGCGGCACCGAGCTCGTGCGCTATTGCGCTGGTCAGCTCGACAAGGTGGAGCAGCAGGTGAAGGTACTGGAAGGGGAGATGCTCAAGCCGTTCGCGGCCGAGCCGGCAGGAGACGAGGCATGAGTGCGCCCGCATTTGTCGACTGGATGCAGGGCGTCCAGTCGACGATGGAGGCGGCGCTTGGCGAATTTCTGCCGGCGGACGGCACGGCGCCGCAGCAGCTGCACGCGGCGATGCGCTATGCGACGCTCGATGGCGGCAAGCGGGTGCGGCCGCTGCTGGTGTTCGCCGCCGGCGACCTGTTCGGCGCACCTGCGCACTTGCTCGCGCGGGCCGGCGCCGCGGTCGAAATGATCCACGCGTACTCGCTCGTGCACGACGACATGCCCTGCATGGACGACGACGCGCTGCGGCGCGGCAAGCCGACGGTGCACGTGAAGTATGGACAAGCGACGGCGCTGCTGGTCGGCGATGCGCTGCAGTCCCAGGCGTTCGAACTGCTTGCCGACGGCTCCGGCGACCTCGATCCGGCGCGCCGGCTGAACATGGTCCAGGTACTGGCGCGCGCATCCGGTTCGCTCGGCATGTGCGGCGGCCAGGCGATCGATCTGGCCAGCGTGGGTCGCCAGTTGAGCCTCGATGCGCTCGAGCAGATGCATCGCCTGAAGACCGGTGCATTGCTGCGCGCGTCGGTGCTGCTCGGCGCGTTGTGCGGCAGCCGCCTCGATGCGGACCAGCATGCCGCGCTCGATGCCTATTCGGCGGCGATCGGACTGGCGTTCCAGGTCGTCGACGACGTGCTCGACGCGACCGCCGATTCAGCCACGCTCGGCAAGACCGCCGGCAAGGACGCCGCCGACAACAAGCCGACCTATGTGTCGATTCTCGGCCTCGACGCGTCGCGCGAACTGGCGCAGAAGCTGCGCGCCGATGCGCACGCCGCGCTGGCCCCTTTCGGCGATCCGGCGCGCAGGCTGCGCGAGATCGCCGACCTGATCGTGCAACGCAAGGCCTGAACGAGGCCGACCACAGGAAAGCGGCTAACGCCCGTTGATCATGAGTATGAATCTGCTGAACACCATCAACCTGCCCGCCGATCTGCGCCGCCTGCCGCGTCATCAGTTGAAGCCGCTGGCCGACGAGCTGCGCGCATTCGTGCTCGACTCGGTCTCCAAGACCGGCGGCCACCTGTCGTCGAACCTCGGGACGGTGGAGCTGACGATCGCGCTGCATTACGTGTTCAACACGCCGGACGACCGCATCGTCTGGGATGTCGGCCACCAGACCTATCCGCACAAGATCCTGACCGGCCGGCGCGAGCGCATGCACACGCTGCGCCAGCTGAATGGCATCTCCGGCTTTCCGCGCCGTGACGAGAGCGAATACGACACCTTCGGCACCGCGCATTCGTCGACCTCGATTTCGGCCGCGCTCGGCATGGCGCTGGCCGCCCGGACCAAGGGCGAGGACCGGCATGCGATCGCCGTCATCGGCGACGGCGCGATGACCGCCGGCATGGCCTTCGAGGCCTTGAATAACGCCGGTGTCCATACCGACACCAAGCTGCTGGTGATCCTGAACGACAACGACATGTCGATCAGCCCGCCGGTGGGCGCGCTGAATCGCTACCTGGCGCAGCTCATGAGCGGCCGCTTCTACGCGGCGGCCAAGAACGTCGGCAAGAACGTGCTCAAGGTGGCGCCGCCGCTGTTCGAGCTGGCCAAGCGGCTGGAGGAGCACGCCAAGGGCATGGTGGTGCCGGCCACGCTGTTCGAGCAGTTCGGCTTCAACTACATCGGCCCGATCGACGGCCACGACCTCGAATCGCTGGTGCCCACGCTGGAGAACATCCGCCAGCTGCGCGGGCCGCAGTTCCTGCACGTGGTCACGCGCAAGGGCCAGGGCTACAAGCTCGCCGAGGCCGATCCGGTGGCCTACCACGGCCCGGGCAAGTTCGACCCCAAGGTAGGCCTGGTCGCGCCGGCCACGCCGCCCAGGCCCACGTTCACGCAGGTCTTCGGCCAGTGGCTGTGCGACATGGCGGCCAGGGACCGGCGGCTGGTGGGCATCACGCCCGCCATGCGCGAAGGCTCGGGGCTGGTCGAATTCGAGAAGCGCTTCCCCGACCGCTACCACGACGTCGGCATCGCCGAGCAGCACGCCGTCACCTTCGCCGCCGGCCTGGCCTGCGAGGGGCTCAAGCCGGTGGTGGCGATCTACTCGACCTTCCTGCAGCGCGCCTACGACCAGTTGGTCCACGACGTGGCCCTGCAGAAGCTGCCGGTGGTGTTCGCGCTCGACCGCGCGGGCATCGTCGGCGCGGACGGCGCCACGCACGCCGGCGTGTTCGACATTCCCTTCGTGCGCTGCATTCCGAACATGAGCATGGCCTGCCCGGCCGACGAGAACGAATGCCGCGCGCTGCTCACCACGGCCTTCGAGCAGGACCATCCGGTGGCCGTGCGCTACCCGCGCGGCGCCGGCGTGGGCGCGAAGGTCTCGACCGGCCTGGAGGGGCTGCCCTTCGGCAAGGGCGAGGTCCGGCGCAAGGGCCGCGGCGTCGCGATCCTGGCCTTCGGCACCTTGCTCCATCCCGCGCTCGAAGCGGCCGAACGCCTGGGTGCGACGGTGGTCAACATGCGCTGGGCCAAGCCGCTCGACGAAGTGCTGCTGCTGGAGGTCGCGACGGCCCACGAAGCCATCGTGACGCTGGAGGAGGGGGCCATCATGGGCGGCGCCGGCAGCGCCGTCTCGGAAGCGCTCCAGGCCAATGGCCTCGCCAGGCCCGTGCTGCACCTGGGCCTGCGCGACGAATTCACCACGCACGGCGATCCTGCCCGCCTGCTGGCGCTGCACGGGCTGGACGCCGCGGGCATCGAACGTTCGGTGCGCGAGCGCTTCGCGCAGCTCGTGACGCCCACCGCGCCGGGGCTCAAGG
>DATLGF010000373.1:0-3595 GCA_035540575.1 Noviherbaspirillum sp. | reverse complement strand
GACCAGGAGGCCGCACGCGGTGCTCAGGGTAATGGCGCGATTGATGAGCGATGCGCGCTGATACAGTGCATGCAGCTCGTCGGCGACAGCGGCAGAAGGCGGCGTTCCCCCGTCGGCCGCGAGGCGATCCTCCAGTACGCGAGAACGATCGATGATGCGAGCCAGGCGACTGGTCAGAACGGCAAGATTGGTCCCCACGCCGGTGAGCAGGAACACCGGCGCAATGGCAAGCTGGATGGTATTCCCTATGTTTCCAAGTTGTAGGTCCACGTGGCACCTCCCTGTCTTCCAGCCGTATCGCATTGGAGGCCGGTAGTCTAACAGCAGCCGTTCGACAGGTGCCTCCGCCGGCAGTCGGCGCCAGCACGGCGGTCGCCGCACATTCCGCAAATCTCAAGCCGCGCGGTCGGCGAGGGCCGATACGATCAAGCGCGCGCCGCATCAGCCGTCTAACATGTGACCTGCGATTCTGCCGGCCTCAACCTGGCGGTACCGGAGCCAAGATGGCTCGACGCGTACCGGAAACCGAAATGAACTTCCAACCGGATCATGGCGCTGCAATGCGCTCGAACCCGATCACCATGCTTCCGCGCTTTCCTGCGGTCATGCTGGGCGCGTCGTTGCTCGAGATGATCCAGTCCTCTTCCGATGGCGTTGTGGTGATCGATGCGGCGCGCCAGATCGTGCTGATCAATCACCGGGCCGAACGCATTTTTGGCTATCCGGCCAATCTCCTGCTGGAAAAACCGCTTGACCTGCTGATCCCCGCGTGCTCCGACACCGACTCGCGCCGACGCCTCGACCGCCTCGGCTCTCTGCGTTCCTGCGGACGTCGCACCCGCATGGTGCTTCGCGGCGTGCGCGCGGACGGAGCCCTTCTGGATCTGAAGACGAGCGTGACCCGCGTCGGAATACGTGGTGACATGTTCCTGTGCCTGGTGTTCCAGGAGCCCGCGGCGTTGGACACGGCGCCATGCGGCAGCACTGCAATTGCCCTCGGCCCGGGGCGGCAGTGGGCAGTCTCTTCGCATCAGGCTTCGGAAGTGGAGAAGCGCCGCTTCTCGCGCAAGCTCTATGACGATATCGGACAGCGACTGAGCGTGCTGAAGCTGGACCTGAGCTGGTTGGAAAACAGCCTGCCGCACACCAATCAGTATCTGCCGGCGCGCCTGGCCGAAATGCAGGGTCTGCTCGACAACGTCATCACGCTGACAAAGAGCATGGCGTCCACACTGCGCCCGCCGGTGCTCGATGATTTCGGTCTCGTTCCGGCGGTCGAGTGGATGGTGGAAAGCCTGCGCAAGCGCACCGGAATCCGCTGCACGCTGGAAAGCGAAGGTCTGGTCGGCAAACTCGACGAGGCGCTGGAGTCCGCGGCGTTTCGCATCGTCCAGGAAGGATTGGCCAACATCGAGCAGCACTCGGGAGCCGAACACGCCTGGGTCTCGCTGCGCGTTGCCGATCAGCGCATCCGCATCGACATCCGCGATGACGGTGTCGGCCTGAAAAATCCGGAACCGGTCAAGACTGGTTGCTACGGTTTACTAGCCATGTATCAACGCGTTTTCATTTTGGGAGGTACAATCCGCATCGAAAACGCACGTCCCCACGGGGTGCTGCTGCAAGCGAACATTCCCCTTGATCCCGCCTTTGCGGGGGATCCCAACCCACAGTCGCCATGGCAAGCCTATGATTCGCATCGTCATCGCTGATGATCACACCATCATGCGTGAAGGCCTCAAGCGCATCCTCGAAGGCGCCGACGATATTGAAGTCGTCGGCGAAGCGGTGGATGGTTTTGAAGCACTCGCGCACGTGCGCAAGGGAGGCTTCGACCTCCTGATGCTCGATCTCTCCATGCCCGGCCGCAGCGGCGTGGAACTGATCCGCCAGATCAAGGATGAAGTGCCGAAGCTGCCCATCCTCATACTCACGATGCACGAGGAAGAGCAGTACGCGGTGCGGGCGATCCGGGCCGGCGCGCGCGGCTATCTGACGAAGGAAAGCGCGGGCACGCAGCTGGTGAGCGCAATCAGGAAGGTCGCCTCCGGGCGGCCGTACATCAGCCTGGAAGTGGCCGAGCAGCTGGCGATGGACGTGATGCCCGCCAACGAGGACCTGCCGCACAAGCAGTTGTCGAACCGCGAGTTCGAAGTCTTCACGCTGCTGGTGTCGGGCAAGTCGATTACCGATATCGCCGACTTCCTCCACCTCTCCGCCAAGACCGTCAGCACGCACAAGACGCGCATCCTGACCAAGATGAACATGACCTCACTGGCAGAAATGGTGCAGTACGCGGTACAGCATCGCCTTCTCGGCCCGCTCAAGAGCTGACACGCCGGTCCGAAACCGCATCATTTCGGAAAAACGGAGCAAAAAGTGTAGGAATATTCCTATCGCCGGTGTCGGCGACCTACACCTCAATTCAGCGGCTCCCGATAGCCATCCCCTCCTCTCGGTTGCGATACTGACCGCTTTCACAGCACGGCTGTGAGCCGCGGCAACTTTGCCGCGCCCGGTCGCGCAAGGTTTTCGCAACACCAGCCGCACCCACAAAAACAACGGAGACGCGCACGTCGCGATCGTACGGCGCCGCAAGCCGCCGCACGTTGTCCGCCCGAACGTTACTGGATTAGGAGATGCATATGTTGTCCACGCAATTGCCTGAGAATCGCTCCGAAACATCACCATCCGTCAGTTTGCATTCCACCTCGCATGAAGCCGGTTGGCAGCGCCAGGGAAAACTCTGGTCCAATCTGAAAGAACTGTGCGACGTCCTGCGTATCCCCTCTGCCGCAATCCACACCGACGAAGAACTTCTTTTCCAGCACGTCCAATTCAAGACCGGTCAGCGCGTCCACACCATCGGCCAGCCTTTCGACACCCTCTACATCGTCCACTCCGGGTTCCTGAAGACCGTCCTGATCGACGAGTTCGGCAATGAGCAGGTGCTCTCCTTTCCGATGAAGGGCGATCTGTTCGGCGTCGACGGCATCCATACGAAGCGCTATGCGTCCGAGGCTGTGGCGCTGTCGAACTGCGACCTCATCCTGCTGCCGTTCAAGAAGCTGACGCAACTGGGCCGCGCCCATTCGGAGTTCGAACACGCGATGTACAGCGTGATGAGCCGCGAGCTCGTGCGCGAGCAAGCCATGGTCAGCATGCTGGGCGCACTCAGTGCGGAGGCGCGCGTGGCGCGTTTCCTGGTCAGCCTGTCCGAGCGCTACGCCGAGATGGGTTATTCGAGCAAGCTGTTCAACCTGCGGATGACGCGCCACGAAATCGGCAGCTATCTCGGCCTGACGCTGGAGACCGTCAGCCGCACGCTTTCCGCCTTCAACGAGATCGGCCTGATCACCGTGGACCAGCGTTCGATCGGCATCAAGGACCTGGAGGCGCTGCGCACCCTGCGTCGCCTGCCGCCTTCCAGCACTCGCGCCCGCCAGCTCGCATCGAAGAAGGCCCGCCAGGCTGCCGCAGCGAAGTCGCCGCAGGAGAATCAGGAAAACGGGGACTGGGGCACACTCGCATCCGCCTGAGCCCCTTCCCTTCCATGCAACGGCCCGCCCGCGCGGGCCGTTGCATGGAAGGGAAG
>DATLGF010000372.1:0-4305 GCA_035540575.1 Noviherbaspirillum sp. | reverse complement strand
GCCCACGTCAACATCCCGGTCGGCATCCTGATCTGGGCGATGATCGTGCCGATGCTGATGAAGATCGACTTTTCCTCGCTGCACGAGGTGCGCAGGCAAGAGGCCGGCGTCGGCATCACCCTGTTCGTGAACTGGGCGGTCAAGCCGTTCTCGATGGCCTTGTTCGGCTGGTTTTTCCTGCGCCATGTGTTCGCGCCCTGGCTGCCGGCCGCGCAGATCGACAGCTATATCGCCGGCCTGATCCTGCTTGGCGCCGCGCCGTGCACCGCGATGGTCTTCGTATGGAGCAACCTGTGCCGCGGAGACGCCAACTTCACGATCACGCAGGTGGCGCTCAACGATGTGGTGATGCTGTTCGCGTTTGCGCCCATCGTCGCGCTGTTGCTCGGCGTGTCATCGATCCCGGTACCCTGGGATACCTTGCTGCTGTCGGTCGTGATGTACATCGCGATCCCGCTGGCGATCGCGCAGTTCCTGCGCGGCCGGCTTCGGGCGCGCGGGTCCGGCGTGTTCGAGGCGGCGCTCGCGCGCGTCACGCCTTTTTCCATCGTCGCCCTGCTCGCCACGCTGGTGCTGTTGTTCGCGTTCCAGGGCCGCCAGATCATCGAGCAGCCGCTGATCATCGCGATCCTTGCGGTGCCGATCCTGCTGCAGGTGCTGTTCATCGCCGCGCTCGGCTACTGGCTCAACAGGAAGATGCGGGTTGCGCATAGCGTGGCCGGACCCTCGACGATGATCGGCGCATCGAACTTCTTCGAACTGGCGGTGGCGGTGGCGATCGTGCTGTACGGCTTCGACTCCGGCGCGGCGCTGGCCACCGTGGTCGGCGTGCTGATCGAGGTGCCGGTGATGCTTGCGCTGGTGCGCATGGTCAATCGCACGCGCACCTGGTACGAGGCGGCCCACTGAGATGAACGACGCGACCATCCTGCCGTTCGAGCGCAGCGTTGGCTGCGGGATGCATGCGAGCGCGCTCAACAACGGGTGCTTCTGCATCGGCCTGGACCGGTCCGCGGTCCGGCATGCATTCGCGGCACAGCAAGGCGTTCCGGGCCTTGCCGAACTGGTCGACGAACGCTGTCCGCACCTGTTCTCCGCGCATCCGGTATTCGTCGAGGCCGGCCATATCGCACGCATGCGCGAAATCGTGGCCGCAGTCGAGCATGTGGTGGCATTGCCCGCGTGGCAGGAACAGGTGCTCGCGCGCTCGCCGGTTGCGGCACGCCATGAAACGCCAGCCCGCAGCGTATTCTTCGGCTACGACTTTCACGTGGGCCTCGACCGCATCGGACTCATCGAAATCAATACCAATGCCGGGGGCGCGCTGCTCAATGCCGTACTCGGCGCGGCGCAGCGCGGCTGCTGCGCGCCGGTGGAGGCACTGTTCCCGGTTGTCGAAGCAGAAGCCGCCGAGCAGCGCATGCTCGACATGTTCCGCAACGAGTGGCGCCTCGCCGGCCGTGCCGGTGCGCTGCAAAGCGTCGCGATCGTCGATCACGATCCGCAGAACCAGTACCTGTACCCGGAATTCCTGCTGTTTCGCGAACTGTTCCGCCGCAACGGGATCACAGCGGTCGTGGCCGATCCGGCCCGGCTGCGCTTCGATAGCGGCCGGCTCTGCTACGACGACCAGCCGATCGACCTCGTCTACAACCGCAGCACCGACTTTGCATTCGAAAACCCTGCGAGCGCGGCCCTGCGCGCCGCATGGTTCGCGGATGCGGCCGTGATCACGCCCCATCCGCGCGCGCATGCGCTGTACGCGGACAAGGCCAATCTCGCGCTGCTGTCCGACCCGCAGGCGCTCGAGCATCTCGGCGTGGCACGGGACGTGCGGGAAGTCCTCGCCGCCGGCATCCCGCGCACCGAACGCGTCACCGCGGAACAGGCAGAATCGCTTTGGGCGCGTCGGCGCGACCTGTTCTTCAAGCCGCGAGCCGGATTCGGCAGCAAGGCGGCCTATCGCGGCGACAAGATCACTCGGCGCGTGTGGAAGGAAATTTGCGAAGGCGACTATGTCGCACAGGCGATCGTGGCGCCGGGTCAGCGCCTGCCCGCGCGACATGCCGAAGCGATGAAGTTCGACCTGCGGGCCTATGTCTACGACGGCGCGGTGCAACAACTGGCCGCGCGGCTGTACCAGGGGCAAACCACCAACTTCCGCACCCCGGGCGGCGGTTTCGCGCCCGTCTATGCGGTGCCAGAGGCGGCAAGTTCTGCCTGCGCGGCCTGAAAACGAAAAAACCGGCGCAAGGCCGGTTTTTTCTGTGTCTGGTTGCGGGGACAGGATTTGAACCTGTGACCTTCGGGTTATGAGCCCGACGAGCTGCCAGACTGCTCCACCCCGCGTCTGAAGGGGCGAATTCTACAGAGCATCCGCCCCGGGCGCAAGCGCTCAATCTGTTGGCGCGCGAAAAGCCTGAACGCACCCGGCCGACTCTTGTCGAACTGGCAGGAGGTGACCATGACTTTTTCCATCGTTGCACGCTGTCCAAGGACCGGACAGATCGGCGTCGCTGCGGCCACCGCCCTTCAGGCCGTGGGCAAGCTCGCCTGCCACGCGCTGCCGAAAGTCGGCGCAGTGGCGTCCCAGGCGCTGCTCAATCCCTATCTCGCATACGACGGCCTTCGGCTGATGGAGCAAGGTGTGCCGGCCCGCACGGCGCTCGAACGCGTGCTGGCCGGTGATCCGGATGCGAACAGCCGTCAGGTCGGCATCGTGGACCGGGACGGCAATGTCGCCGCCTGGACCGGAGGCGAGAATATTGAATGGGCTGGCGACCGGCAGGAAGCGAACTTCAGTACCCAGGGCAACCGGCTCGCCGGTCCGCAGGTGCTTGAGCGCGTCGTCGAGACCATGCTGGACACGGAAGAGCTGGATCTCTCCGAACGGCTTTGCCTCGCGCTGCAGGCCGGCATCGAAGTCGGCGGCGACACCAAGGGCGAACGATCGGTGAACATCCTCGTGTACGGCGAAGAGGAATACCCGCTCTGCGACATCCGCATCGATGACCACGACGACCCGTTGAACGAATTGCGCCGGCTTTTCAAGCTGTATCAGGACGAGATCCTGCCGAACATGCAGAAGATGCCGCGACGGGCCGATATTCCGCGGCCGCTGTAACGCGATGGGTGAGCAGGACGAACAGCTCCATCGTTTCCTCGAGCAGGCGTTCCAGGAACGGATCGGCCGCTTTCCGCAAACGCTCACCGCGCTCGGCCGTCGCGATCAGAAAGACCGGCTGGACGATCAATCGGAATCCGCGGCGCAGGATTTCCGCGCGCTGCTGGTCGGCCAGCTCGAAGCGATCGGCGCGTTCGCGCGCGACAAGCTGTCGCCGCACGCACAGTTGAACGTGCGCGTGTTCGAACAGGATGCGCGCCAGACGCTCGCTCGTCTGCAATACCGCGCCCAGGAGTACCTGGTCAACCAGAAGTTCGGCCTGCATACCGACTTCCCGGCGTTCATGATCAATATGCACGGGGTCGCCGACCTGCAGGACGCACGCGACTATGTCGCACGCCTGCGCGCGTTCGGGCGCGCCTGTGACCAGGTCATCGAAGAGCTCGAGCGGCGCGAGGCGATGGGCATCGTGCCGCCCGCCTTCCTGTTCCCGCAAATGCTCGACGACTGCCGGCGCTTCGTCGGCGACCCGAGCGACACGCAGCCCGTCGATGCCAACGTCTTGCTTGCCGACTTGCGTGCCAAGCTCGCCGAGCTCGGCGATCGCGGCGATCCCGGCGAGGCCGGGAAAGACCTGCTGCAGGCAGCCGCGCAGGCGCTGCGCGAGACGGTCCTCCCGGGTTACGAACGCCTGATCGCGTTTCTCGAGCGGCAGGAAAGCCGGGCACCCGCCGAAGGCGGCGCCTGGTCGCTGCCGGACGGCGAAGCCTACTACCGGATGTGCCTGGCGCGGCACACGACCACTGCGCTCTCCGCCGACGAGATACACCGGCTGGGGCTGGACGAGGTCGCGCGCATTCGCGGGGAAATGATTGCGCTGAAGGGTGCGCTCGGCTTCGGCGGGTACGGGGATGACGAGCTCGGCACGCTGTTCTCGCATGCGCGCGACCACGACGGCTTCTACTATCCGCAGACGCCGGCCGGGCGCGCGGCCTACATGGAGGAGATGAACGCGGCGATCGTCGAAATGAAGACGCTGCTGCCGCAATACTTCGCGTCCTTGCCGAAGGACGAACTGCTGGTAAAAGCGGTCGAGCCCCACCGCGAGCGCACGGCCGGCATTGCGTTCTACCAGGGACCGGCGGAAGACGGCAGCCGTCCCGGCATCTTCTATATCAACC
>DATLGF010000371.1:0-5360 GCA_035540575.1 Noviherbaspirillum sp. | reverse complement strand
ACGCGGATGTGCCGGTGATCGTCGGCGGCGTGCTGGCCGGTCCGGAAATCCTGCCGATCCGCGAGACGGAAACGCGGGGCAGCACCGGCATCAGCCTCACGCCCGATCCCGCACTCCTGTTCGCGCGGCTGAAGTTCTTCTTTCCGCACACGCGCAGGGTCCTGGTCGTCTACAGCGCGCAGCGAAACGAGTGGTTGATCCGCCTCGCGCGTGAAGCCGCACGCAGCCACGGGCTGGAATTGATTGCGCTCGAAGCCAGTGATCTGGGCAGCGCGGTGCGCCACTACGCACACGCATTTGCCGCTGCGGACGGCCGACGGGATGCAGTCTGGCTGCTGCAGGATGCCGCCACCCTGGACGAGAACACGATCCTGCCCCTGGTGCTGCGCGAATCCTGGAATCGCAACGTTCCCGTATTCTCCAGCAGCTTCCAGCACGTAAAGAAAGGCGTGCTGTTCGCCCTGTACCCGGACAACATCCAGCTTGGCCGCTCGCTCGCTGCCTCGGCCGAGCAGGCCTTGAGCGGCGACGCTCGGCGTGGCGTGCTGCTTCCGTTGCGCGACGTGCATCTCGCCGTCAACCTGAGAACCGCTGGCCACCTTGGGCTCAGGTTCAGCCGGCAGCAGCAGCGCAGCTTCGACATGGTCTTTCCCGAACCCTGAACATTGATCTGAACGCTTCACATGCCCCATCATCACCCGCAACCTGCTTTCAACCCGCGTTCTGTGCGCAGAGCCCGCTGAGGAGAAGCCATGCTGCGCAATTTTTTCACCCGTACCGGATTCCGGCGCCAGCTGACGGTTACCGTAGGCGCCGCGATTTTCGGCCTTGCGCTATTTTCCGCCCTGATGAACTCCAGGGAGGCGAGCGACCGGATGGAAGCGCACCTGGTGGAGCAGGGCATACACATCGCCGAAAACCTGGCGCGGCAAAGTGCCTTGGGCTTGCTGTACCGGTCCGCCGAGAATGTCGCGGATGGGGTCGAACTGACCCTCGCATTCCCGGATGTACAGCACGTCGAGATCATCGACGCCGATGGTCACGTGCTGGTTTCCCGGTGGCGTCCGGAAGCCGAGTCGCCCGGCGTCAAGAGCGATGCCCCGCTCGTCCCGGCGCCGCACGCCATGCTCGTAAGGGAAACACGTAACGCATGGCACTTCAGCGCCCCGGCCTATGGCGGCCGCAAGCAGAGCACGCCTTTCGACCTCGAGGAAGCCGAGCAGCAGCGCCTTGGCCAGGTCAATGTCGCCATCAGCAAGGACTCGCTGCACCGTCTCGGCACCTCGCTGTTGATCGGCAACCTCGTCATCTCGCTGTCGTTTGCGGCGATCCTGCTTGCGCTCATGCGTATCCTGGCCGGCCGCATCCTGCAACCGCTGACTTCGCTGCGGCAGTTGATGGGCCGCGCGGAATCCGGCGAGTCGGGCATGCGCGCCGCCCCGGCCGGTCCCCGCGATATCGTCGAAATGGCACATGCATTCAACACCATGATGGATGTGCTGGAAGAGCGCGAAGCCGAATTGAAGCGCTCGCGGGACGACGCGGTGCGCACCGCGCTGATGAAGACGCAGTTCGCCGCGACCGTAAGCCATGAGGTGCGCACGCCGCTGAACGGTGTGGTCGGCATGCTGGACATGCTCAAGGAAATGCCGCTGAGCAAGCGCCAGCAGGAGTGCGTGGACGTGGCGTGGAACGCCTCGCGCGCGCTGATCGAGCTGACCGACGACATCCTCGATTTCTCGCGCATGGAAGCCGGCAAGCTGGAATTGGAGCATGTCGAATTCGATTTGCGCCGCGCAGTCGAGGACGTGATCGAGCTGCTTGCGCGCCAGGCCCAGCAGAAGGGGCTGGAGATCGGCTACGTGCGCGACCCCGCGGTGCCGCTGCGCGTGACCGGCGATTCGCTGCGTCTGCGCCAGGTGCTGCTGAACCTGCTCGGCAATGCGGTGAAGTTCACGGAGCGAGGCGAGGTCGCATTGCGCCTGTCCTGCGCGGCCGACGGTGACGCGCTGCTGCTGCGTTTCGAGGTTGTCGATACCGGCATCGGCATCAACGGCGACGCGCTGCGCCACATCTTCGAATCGTTCGCACAGGCCGATCGCTCGACCACGCGCCGCTATGGCGGCGCCGGCCTGGGGCTGGCGATCTGCAGGCAGCTGGTCGAATTGATGGGTGGCACGATCGGCGTGTCCAGCGAAGTCGGCAAGGGCAGCACATTCTGGTTCACCGTGCGATGCGGCCACGTGTCGGGCACCGCGGCGCTCTTGAGCGCACCGGCGGAATTCCAGGACCTGCGGGTGCTGGTGGCGGATTCCAGCCGCATCGTGCGCCAGTTCGTCGACACCACGCTGACCGGTGGAGGCATCGACTGCGCGACCTGCGAGAGCGGCATGGAAGCGGTGGCCGAGCTGTGGCGCGCGCAGTCCTGCGGCACGCCGTATGCGGTCGTCGTTGCCGACGCGGCCGCCGTCGACGCGCATGGCGTGGCGCTGGTGGAACGCATCCGCAGCGAGCGCGACCTGTCCCCGCCGCAATTGCTGCTGCTCGACCGTTACGCGACGCCGATCGGCGCGACCGCCAGCGGCGCCGATCTCTGCCTGGGCAAGCCGCTGCGCGAGGAACGCCTTTGGGAGGCGATGCGCCGGCTGTTGCTGCGCACCGACCGTCCCGCCGCCATGTTCGCCGCCCCCTCGCCGGGCGATGCGCCGCAGCCATCGCGCGACTACCGGGTACTGGTCGCTGAAGACAATCGCACCAACCAGATGGTGGCCGCCGGCATGCTGGCAATGAACGGCTGCGCGTGCGAATTCGCGGCCAATGGCCGCGAGGCGCTGGAACTGGCACGCCGCACCCGCTTTGACCTGATCCTGATGGATTGCAGCATGCCGGAGATGGACGGCTACGAGGCGACCGGGCACATCCGTGCGTTCGAGCAGGCGCTCGGGCTGCACACGCCGATCATCGCGATGACCGCCAATACCCAGCCGGGCGACGCCGAGAAATGCCTGGCGGCCGGGATGGACGACTACCTCGCCAAGCCGATCACGCTGGCCGAGCTACGTGCACGTCTGGAGCGCTGGTTAGGCGGCGGGGACATCCGCGCGCAGGTGCCGCTGCCGCATATCGGCAAGGACGGGCGCGACAGCGGGGCACTCGACCACGAGGCGTTCGACAAGTTGCGCGACGTGCTCGGGCCGACATTGCAGCAGTCGGTGAGCTTCTTCCTGGAGGACACGCCGGCTTACCTGAACCAGCTCGAACAGGCGGTCGAGGAAGGCAATGCCGACCACGCACGGGCGATGGCGCACGCGATCAAGGGCAGCAGCGGCAATTTCGGCGCTGCCGGACTGACCGCGCTTGCGCGCGAGGCCGAAGAGCTGGCGATCGAGCGGCGGCCTCAGGAGATCCGCGCCTTGCTGCCGCGCCTGCGCCAGGCTTTCGATGCGGTGGCGGCGGCGCTGGGCGCGGAAGTGCTGATCGAGGACCGGCTCGCGGTGCGGGAAGGCCGCAGCGCGGCCCAGGTGCTGATCGTCGACGACGACCGCAGCACCCGCACCGCGCTGCGCAACACGCTGCAACGTGACGGCTTCCGCGTCGACGAAGCCTCGAACGGCGCGCAGGCGCTGCTGATGCTCAAGCGCATGCAGCCGGACGTGATCCTGATGGATGCCGTGATGCCGGTGATGGACGGGTTCACCGCCTGCGCCCGCGTGCAGGAGCTCCCGAAGGGCAACACCATCCCGGTGCTGATGATCACCGCGCTCGATGACGAAAGTTCGATCGAACGCGCGTTCGCCGCCGGCGCGAGCGACTACATTCCCAAACCGATTCACTTCGGAGTGCTGTCGCAGCGGGTGCGCCGCATCATCGAAGCCAACCAGGCGGAAAAGCGTATCCGCCACATGGCCTACAACGACATGCTGACCGGCTTGCCGAACCGCGCGATGTTCATCGATCAGCTCGGCCGCCACATCGAGCAGGCGCGCGTGGCCGGCGAGTCGATCGCGGTGCTGTTCCTCGATCTTGACCGCTTCAAGAACGTCAACGACAGCCTAGGCCACGATGTCGGCGATCGCCTGCTGGTGGCCGCGGCCCAGCGCATCCGCCGCAGCGTGCGCAATGCCGACTGCGTCGCCCGTCTCGGCGGCGACGAATTCACCGTCGTGCTGACCGGGATCTCCGGCGCCAACGCGGCGGTTTCGGCCGCGCAGAACATCTGCCGCGCGCTGGCCGCGCCGTTCCAGATCGACGGCCATGACATGTTCATCACCGCCAGCGTCGGCATCTCGCTGTACCCGCACGACGGCACCGATGTCGGCACGCTGCTCAAGCATGCCGATACCGCGATGTACCGCGCCAAGCGCACCAACAGCGGCTTCCAGTTCTTCGAGCCGTCGATGGAGCTGTCCATTTCCCATCACGTACGCATGGAAAGCGATCTGCGCCAGGCACTCGACCGCAACGAGCTGGAGTTGTATTTCCAGCCGCAGGCACATGCGAAGAGCGGGCGCGTGGTCGGTGCGGAGGCCTTGCTGCGCTGGCGTCACCCGGGGCGCGGCATGGTCTCGCCCAGTGACTTCATCCCGTTGGCCGAAGAGACCGGCCTGATCATTCCGATCGGCTCCTGGGTCTTGCGCCGCGCCTGCCAGCAGATGCGCGCCTGGCTAAACGACGGCATGGCGCCGATCCGGGTGGCGGTGAACCTGTCGGTCAAGCAGCTGCTGCAGAAGAACTTCGCGGCGGAGGTCGAGCGCGTGCTCGCCGATACCCAGCTGCCGGCGGAACTGCTCGAACTGGAGATTACCGAGAGCACGCTGATGGAACACGCGCAGGACACGATGCGTGCGCTGCAGCGGCTGCGCAGCATCGGCGTGCGGCTGTCGATCGACGACTTCGGTACCGGCTACTCATCGCTCGCCTACCTGAAGCGCTTCGATGTGGACATCATCAAGATCGACCGCTCGTTCGTGCGTGACGTGCCGCAGGATGCCGACGACGCCGCGATCGCGGCAGGCATCATCGTGCTCGCGCACAGCCTGCGGCTGGAGGTGGTGGCGGAAGGGGTGGAGACCGAGGCCCAGCTGGAGTTCCTGAAGGAGCGCAACTGCGACCTGGTGCAGGGTTACATGCTCAGTCCGCCGGTTCCTGCCGAGCAGTTCCGGCGGCTGGTGATCGATAGCGACCTGCCCGTTCTGGCCGGTGGCAGGAAGTAGGCGGGCAGCGGCGCCCGCCGGCGGCCAGCCCGCATTGACTAGCGGATGATGCGTCCGTTCCTGCCGATCATGGTCAGCTCGACGAACTCGCTGCCGGAGTGATCCTTCGGGCCGTAGGTCACCATCACGCCACCGAAGTCCACACGC
>DATLGF010000370.1:0-6398 GCA_035540575.1 Noviherbaspirillum sp. | reverse complement strand
CCGAGCGGCGGGCTTCCTCGCGTGTCAGCTTCAGGCTGCGCCAGCCGCCCCGCCCTCCACGTTGGCCTTGCCCAGACGGTTCACACTGCGCAGCACATCGGCGATACCGAATAGGCCCATCGCCAGCGCGGTCAGGCTGATGCCGTCATACAGGTAGGGGATGCCAAAGGTAAAGCGCACGGTGCCGGTGTTGACGTCGGTGCTGACAGTACCCAGCACCACACCCAACACCACCATCACCACACCCTTGATCACGGAACCGGTAGACAACGTGGTGGTGGCCAGCAGGCCCAGCACCATCATCGATAAGTATTCCGCCGGGCCGAACTTCAGCGCGGTCTCGGCGATGATCGGCGAGAAGAACATCATGATCACGATTCCGATGGTTGCAGCCACGAACGAGGCAATCATCGCCACCAGCAATGCCGAGCCGGCGCGGCCTTTCTTCGCCATCGGGTGCCCGTCCAGACAGGTCACTGCATGCGAGGCCACGCCTGGCAGGTTGAACATGATCGAGGTGGTCGCGCCGCCGTGTGCGCGCCGTAGTAGATCCCCACCAGCATGGAGCCCCGCGGCACGCGTGGCTGTTTTTTTGCGAAAGGGTGCCTGGTCGATTGTCAGGCTTATGAGGCAGAGCGGCTAGACCCGATCTTTGGAAGGCCCTTCCACTTTTTCTTGTTATAAGCGTTCTGCTACGAGCGGCTTACGAGGAATACCGCAGGGTCCCCGGTATAACGCGCTGACGTGCTACGTGTGTAGAGGGCGCGTAATGGAATGCACATATAACGTCAGTAGATGCGAAGGAATTGATCACGTACAGCTTGGGCCGATGGATCGCGGCCAGCTCGACCAGCCGGGCGATGTCGGGCCCGTCGGCCAGGCGCGGAATGCCGATCACCTTGAAGCCCAGCGTGGCGAAGGAGCCGAACATCAGGAACCAGGCCGGATCGTCGACGAAGATGGTGTCGCCGGGCTGGGCGAAATGCCGCGCGACGATGTCCAGGCCCTGCGTGATGCCGGAGGTGGTGAGGATCTGTTCCGGCGCTGCGGCGATCTCGAGTTCGGCCAGCTTCAATTGCAGCTGCTGGCGCAGCGGCAAAAAACCCTGCGGATTGCCGTACTGGAGCAGCAGGTTGGTGTTCTGGCGGCTGACCGCGCGCAGGCCGTGCGCGAGCAGTTCCCCGTCCAGCCAGTCCGCGGGCAGCAGGCCCGAGCCCGGCATGCGCTGTGGCGGATGCTCGCGGAACATGTTGCGCACCAGCCAGACCACGTCCATCTGTCCGGTCGGCACCTCGTCGCTGCGCGCCTGCGTGCCCGGCGGCGCCATCGGTGCCCGTTCGCGCACGTAGAAGCCTGAACCGCGGCGGGACTCGAGGTAGCCCTGGGCCACCAGCCGGTCATAGGCCTCCACCACGGTGAAGCGCGAAACGCCGTGCGCGTCGGCGAACTGGCGGATCGACGGCATGCGCGCGCCGCTGCGCAACAGCTTGTCGTCGATGCGCGAGCAGATCGAGCGCACGATCTGCTCCACCAGCGATTCGCCGCCGCCGCGCGAGAGCAGGGCGGGCGCAACCAGTGTCAGGGTGGTGCTGCCGCGGCCGCGGCCGGAAGGGGTTGGGTGTCGGGCTGTATCGGTCATATCGCCATGACAGTGATCGAAACTAATTGATTGACTGTACCGGTAGTGTACTGGTTTTGTCGTTTAGCATAGGTCATCGATCAACCTGCCGCAACATGCGGAAGACCGGGAGGCGCTGTGGTGACCTGTTACCTGCGTTACGTGCTCGACCCCCACAAGCTGGAGGAGTTCGAACACTACGGACGGCTGTGGATGCCGCTGGTGGAGAAGTTCGGCGGACGGCATCACGGCTGTTTCCTGCCGCACGAGGGCGCAAGCAGCATCGCCTACGCATTGTTCTCGTTTCCGACGCTGGCCGATTACGAGCAGTACCGGGTCCGCTCGCAGGACGACGAGGCGTGCGAGGCGGCGCGCCGTTACGCTCAGGAGACGCACTGCATCCTGAGCGTCGAGCGCGATTTCCTGCGCCCGATGCAGCGGGAGGCGCGCGCATGAACGAGGTGCTGCCGCTGGCGAGCGAGATCGAGTCCGCCGCACGGGCCGTGTATGGCGCGATGCGTCCGACACCGCAACTGGCCTGGCCGCTGCTGCAGGCCGCGCTCGGCACCGAGGTGTGGGTCAAGCACGAAAATCACACGCCGACCGGCGCGTTCAAGATCCGCGGCGGCCTGGTCTATATCGATGAGCTGAAGCGGCGCGAGCCGGATCTGGCGGGTGTGATCTCGGCCACACGCGGCAACCACGGCCAGTCGGTCGGGTTCGCGGCGCGCCGCCATGATCTTGCGGCCACCATCGTGGTCCCGCGCGGGAACAGCACCGAGAAGAATGCGGCGATGCGCGCGCTCGGCGTGCGGCTGATCGAGCATGGTGGCGAATTCCAGGATGCGCGCGAGCATGCCGCCGTGCTGGCACGCGAGCACGGCTTGCACATGATCCCGTCCTGCCATCGCGACCTGGTGCGCGGGGTGGCCACCTACTGGATGGAGTTCTTCACCGCCTGTGCCGATCTGGATGTGGTTTTCGTGCCGGTCGGCCAGGGCTCGGGCATCTGCGCGGCGATCGCCGCGCGCGAGGCGCTCGGCATGAGGACACGCATCGTCGGCGTGGTGTCCGCCCATGCGCTTGCCTACAAGCTTTCGTACGAGCGGGGGCGGATCACCGAGTCGCCGGTCGGCACCGTGCTTGCCGACGGCATGGCCTGCCGCGTGCCCGATGCCGCCGCATTCGACGCCATTCAGCGGCACGTCGACGACATGGTCGCCGTGACGGACGCCGAGGTGGCGCGTGCGATGCGTCTTTACTTCTGCGCGACGCACAACGTCGCCGAAGGAGCGGGTGCGGCCGCGCTCGCGGCCGCGATGCAGCAGCAGCCGCGGCTGGCCGGGCTGCGCGTCGGCGTCACGCTCTCCGGCGGCAACGTCGACCAGGATAGTTTTGCCCGGGTGCTGGGCGAGGAAACCGAGTCGCTTGTCGCATAGAGAAACCATGGAAACCCTGTTCCCACTCGCATTGTTCGCCTTCGTATCCTCGATTACGCCGGGACCGAACAACATCATGCTCACCTCGTCCGGCATCCTGTTCGGCTTTTCGCGTTCGATTCCGCACATGCTCGGCATCACCTTCGGCTTCGCGGTAATGCTGTTGCTGTGCGCGGTCGGCGTCGGCGGGTTGGTCCTCGCGGTGCCCGGCATCCATGTCGCGCTGAAGTCGGCCGGTTCGGCCTATCTGCTGTATCTCGCATGGAATTTGCGCAGCATGGCCTTCGACGGCGAGGCGAGGGGCAGCGAGCGCCCGATGTCCTTCCTCGGCGCCGCGCTGTTCCAGTTCGCCAATCCGAAGGCATGGGTGATGGCATTGACCGGCGTGTCGGCTTTCCTGCCGGTGATTCAGCCGGCCTGGCTGTCGATCGCGCTGTTCTGCCTGGTGTTCTCGGCGATCAACCTGCCTTGCGTCGGCATCTGGGCCGGCACGGGCGCGGCGCTGCGCCGCTACCTGTCCGAGCCGCGCTGGCAGCGCCGGTTCTGCGCGGTGATGGTCGGCGCGACCACCTATTCGGCCGTGGCGATCTGGCTATGAAGGCGATATGAAGGCGAACCCGACGAATATCGATCTGTCGCGGGAAACCCGCGGCATGGCGCTGGGTCTGGCCGGCGTGGCGATCTTCAGCCTGACGCTGCCGTTTACGCGCATGGCGGTGGCGGAGCTGAATCCGGTGCTGGTTGCGCTCGGCAGGGCCGTCGTTGCAGCGGCAGCGGCCGCGCTGCTGCTGTGGTGGCTGCGCGCCCCCCGTCCGACCGGGGCGCAATGGCGCGCGCTGGCAATCACCGCCCTTGGCGTCGTGGTCGGCTTTCCGGTATTCAGCTCGATTGCGATGCGCTATGTGCCGTCGGCGCACGGCGCGATCGTGATCGGCATCCTGCCGCTGGCCACCGCGGTCGTCGCCGCACTGCGCTTCGGCGAGCGGCCCTCGACCGGGTTCTGGGTGGCTGCCGTTGCAGGCAGCGCCGTGGTGGTGGCGTTCGCCGTGGTGCGCGGCGGCGGAGCACTGCACCTGGCCGATCTCGCCCTGTTTGCCGCCGTGATCGCCGCGGCGATCGGCTATGCCGAAGGCGCACGCCTGTCGCAGGTGATGGGCGGGCAACAGGTGATCTCGTGGGCACTGGTGCTGTCGCTGCCGGTGCTGCTGCCGGCCACGCTCTGGCTCGGTTTCGAATATGGTTGGGAAGCATCGCCGCGCGCCTGGATAGGATTCGGCTACGTCTCCCTTTTTTCGATGTTTATTGGGTTCTTCTTCTGGTATAAAGGTCTCGCTCTAGGCGGCATCGCCCGCGTCGGACAAACGCAGTTGCTGCAACCGTTCCTGACGCTGGTCGGCGCCGCCTTGCTGCTTGGAGAAGCGCTCGAAGCCGCACACTTCCTGTTCGCCGCCGCAGTGATCGCCCTAGTCGCCGTCGGACGCCGGATGCCGGTGTCACGCGCGTGATCATGCCAACCTTTCCGGAGCCCCATCATGTCCGTCTACGAAAAACTCAAACAGCTGAACATCGAACTCCCCGCCGTCTCCGCGCCCGCCGCCGCCTACGTGATGCATGTGCAAACCGGCAATACGGTCTTCCTGTCCGGCCATATCGCGAAAAAGGATGGCAAGCCCTGGGTCGGCCAGCTCGGCAAGACCATGGGGACGGAAGAGGGCAAGGCGGCCGCGCGCGCAATCGCGATCGACCTGATGGCCACGCTGCAGGATGCCTGCGGCGGCGACCTGAACCGCGTCAAGCGCATCGTCAAGCTGATGAGCCTGGTGAACTCGACGCCGGATTTCACCGAGCAACACCTGGTCACCAACGGCGCCTCCGAACTGTTCGGCGAAGTGTTCGGCGACAAGGGCAAGCATGCGCGTTCCGCATTCGGCGTCGCGCAGATTCCGCTGGGCGCCTGTGTGGAAATCGAACTGATCGCCGAGCTGGCCTGAATCCCTGTCGTCCCGAGCGCAGCGAGGGACCTCATCCGCTGAAGCCGGGAGGACCCTTCTGCCATCCCACTAGCGAACAGCGATAATCGACGATTTGACGAATCCAGCGGGCGGCGCCTACCCGGCGTCGCTCCATCGAGGGCAAGCCACAAGCGAGCCGATTACGCGGCAAGGCCGCAAACAACAAGTGAGACAAGCATGAAAATGGAAAACCCGACCCCGATCCAATGGCAATTCTCCGAGCGTGCGCAGCAGCTGCAAAGCTCGGTCATCCGCGAAATCCTGAAAGTCACCGTGCGTCCGGAAGTGATCTCGTTCGCGGGCGGATTGCCGTCCCCGGCCACCTTCCCGGTAGAGCGCATGCGCGCGGCCTTCGACACCGTGCTGTCGAACCAGGGCAAGGTCGCGTTGCAGTACGGACCCACCGACGGCTATGGCCCGCTGCGCGAATGGATCGCGGCATCCCTTTCGACTCCCGAGGCGAAGATCGTCCCGGAGCAGGTGCTGATGGTGTCGGGTTCGCAGCAGGGGCTGGACCTGCTGGCCAAGGTCCTGATCGACGAAGGCAGCAAGGTGCTGGTGGAGACACCGAGCTATCTCGGCGCGCTGCAGGCTTTCTCCGTCTACCGTCCGCAATTCGAATCGGTGCCGACCGACGACCACGGGCTGATCCCGGAGCGCGTGGCGGATGTCGCACAAGGCGCGCGCCTGCTGTACGCGCTGCCGAACTTCCAGAATCCGACCGGCCGCAGCCTGTCGGTGGAACGCCGCGCCGCGCTGGTCGAGACCTGCGCCCGCCTCGGCCTGCCGCTGATCGAGGATGATCCCTACGGCGCGCTCAGCTACCGCGGCGAACCGCTGCCGAAGATGCTGTCGATGAACCCGAACGGCGTGATCTACATGGGTTCGTTCTCGAAGGTGCTGACCCCCGGCATCCGGCTCGGCTACGTGGTCGCGCCGCTGCCGCTGGTGCGCAAGCTCGAGCAGGCCAAGCAGGCTGCCGACCTGCATACCGCGCAGTTGACGCAGATGGTGGTGTACGAGGTCATCAAGGACGGCTTCCTCGCGGAGCACATTCCGACCATCCGCAAGCTGTATGCCGACCAGTGCCAGGCGATGCTCGATGCGTTGCAGGAGTACTTCCCGTCCTCGGTGACCTGGACGCGCCCGGAAGGCGGCATGTTCATCTGGGTGACGCTGCCCAGGCATGTCGACAGCATGAAGCTGCTCGATGAAGCGATCGCGCAGAACGTGGCCTTCGTGCCCGGCGCGCCGTTCTACGCAAACGCGCCGGAATCGAACACGCTGCGCCTGTCCTTCGTGACGGTGTCGCCGGAGAAGATCCGCGAA
>DATLGF010000369.1:0-4097 GCA_035540575.1 Noviherbaspirillum sp. | reverse complement strand
CGGCAGGCCGCCGGCCACGAGCACGCCGCGCTTGACCGCTTCGATCAGCTCGGGAAAGTGGCGGTGGCAGTTGTTGTAGTCGCTGGCGTTGCCGGCGATGCCGACCACCGGCAGATCCAGCGTCGCATCCGTGAAGCCCATGGCCTTGACGAAGGAACGGCGCAGGTAGCGCGAGAAATCGCGGTCGCCGTAGTTCGTCAGGCCGTCATCCAGGCCCAGGTAGGTCTTTTCAGACATGTGCAGCCTTCTGGTTGGCGGCGGCCCAGGTGTCGGCGTTCACCATCGCCTTGGGCTGGGTGCCGGAGACTGCGTTGACGAGATTGTCCACGGCCAGCGCCATCATTGCGCGGCGGGTTTCGACCGTTGCGCTGCCCACGTGCGGCTGCAGCACCACGTTCGGCAGCGAAGCCAGCGGGTTGCTCGGGTCCATCGGCTCCTTGACCATCACGTCCAGGCCGGCGCCGGCGATCTTGTTGCTCTTGAGCGCGGCGATCAGCGCCTCTTCATCTACCACGGCGCCGCGCGCGGTGTTGAGGAAGTAGGCGGAGGGCTTCATCATGGAGAACTCGCGCTCGCCGATGCCGCCCTTGGTTTCGGCCGACAGCGGAATGTGCACGCTGACGTAGTCGGACTCCTTGAACAGGGTGTCGCGGTCGACGTAGCGTGCCAGGCCGGCCTTCTCCGCTTCCGCGTCCTGGCGGCGGTTGCAATAGATCACGTCCATGTCGAAGGCCTTGGCGCGCTTGGCCACCATGCGGCCGATGCGCCCCATGCCGAGCAGGCCCAGGGTCTTGCCGGCCAAATCGTTGGTCAGCGGTGCGGCGCCCTTGGTCCAGGAGCCGTCGCGCACGAAGGTGTCGTGAGCGATCAGCTTGCGGGCCAGGCACAGCACCATGCCCATGGTCAGGTCGGCAACCGCTGCATCGAGCACGCCCGGCGTATTGCACACCAGGACGTTCGCACGGGTGGCGGCAGGAACGTCGATGTTGTCGTAGCCGACGGCGAAGTTGGAGACCACGCGCAGCTTGGGCATGCCGGCCAGCAGCGATTCCTTGATCTGCGAACGCACCGTGCACAGGATGCCGACCGCTTGTGCGCGCACTTCCGCGGGCACTTTCTCTTCGATGCTCTCGCCGACCGGGACGAAATGAATGTCGAGGTCCTTGGTGATCAGGGCCTTCAGGTCCTCGGGAACGGTGGCGGAGACGATGACGATGGGACGAGTGCTCATGGGATTTTCCTTGTGTCGAGATTTAAAAAAGGGGGCAGGGCGTCAAATGCCTGCGACGGATCAGAGTTCCAGCTGTTCCGAGGGAACGTGAACGCGGACACCGTCCAGTTCCTCGGACATCATGATCTGGCAGGCGAGGCGGCTGGTCTCGCTACGCTCGGGCACGGCTTCGAGCAGCGCGGCTTCCATCATCTGCGGCTGCGCCAGCAAGGCAAACCACTTGGGCTCGACCTTCACATGGCAGGTACCACAGATCGCACCGCCGCCGCATTCGGCGACGACGCCTTCGATGCCGTCCTCGCGGGCGGCTTCCATCAGGCTCCAGCCGACGGGAACCTCGGCGACATGTTCTTCACCGCTGGGGCTTACGAATACTGCTTGGGGCATTGGTTTCTCCGGATGGCTATTGGATGGAAATACGTTTTGCGGCCTGCATGAATTCCACAGGACTGTCGACCGCCTCGACCGCGCACAGCACGCCATGCTGGTAGCGCTCGACCAGCCAGCCGCGCGCGGTATCGCGCGCCACGTCCTCGCAGGGAGTGCCGGGAAGGGCCAGCCCGGCCATCTGCAGGCGGCGACCGCATTGTTCGGACCAGAAGGTGGGGGCCTTGCGTGCGTCGGGCGTGTTGCCGGTCAGGACGGCAGCCACGGTTCTTGCCTGCACCAGCGCGTTGTTCACGCTCTCGATGCGGATCGCGCGTCCGAGCTCGGGATTCATGCGTGCCGCGCAGTCGCCGATTGCGAATACGTTGGGCGCCGAGCTGCGGCATGCATCGTCGACCAGGATGCCGCCGTTGCAGGCAAGGCCGGCCGCCTCGGCAAACTCGATGTTCGGCGTTGCCCCGATCGCGACGAGGACGATGTCGGCCAGATGCACTGCGCCATCGGTAGTCAGGGCGCGCCATGCGGTATCGGTGCGCTCCCAGCTGGCCACCATGGCGCCGGTGGAGATCGACACGCCCTTTTCAAGGTGCAGCGCATGCATGCGCCCGGCGGTGACGTCTGACACGCGGCCGGACATGATCACCGGAGCCTGCTCGATCACATGCACGCGCGCGCCGAGGCCCGCTGCAGTGCAGGCGGCCTCGAGACCGAGATAGCCGCCGCCCAGCACCAGCAGGCGCATGCCTGGCTGCAGTGCGGTGCGCATGGCCAGCACATCGTCGATGCTGCGAATCGAGTACACGCCGGGGCCGTCCGGTTGTGCCAGCCGGCGCGCACGCGCGCCGGTGGCGATCACGCAGTGCCGGAAAGCCCAGACTTCGCCACCGGTCGTGGTGGCCGTGCCTGCGGCCGGATCGAGGCGGTCGATGCGGCGCCCGAGCGCAAGCTCGATGCCGTTCTTCGCGTAGATCGCCTCCGAACGCAGGCGCAGTCGTTCGACATCCATCGTGCCGGCCAGCATCGCCTTGGAAAGCGGCGGGCGCTCGTAGGGAAGCTGCTGCTCGTCGCTCAGCAGGGCGATCGAGCCGGCAAAGCCCTTGGCGCGCAAGGCCACCGCGCATTCGACGCCGCCGTGGCCCGCGCCAATGATGATTGCGTCCGCTGATTTCATCGGTATTTAAGTTTCTGGAAGAGGGGATGTGCGTCGTCGTTCAGAAGAACACCGTCAGTGCCTTCGACTGCAGCACGCTCTGATCGAGATAGATGGTGCGCTTCAGAACCTTCCAGCCACCCTCATGGCGGGTCAGCACATCGACGCGCTTGCCGACGAACAGGCTCACTTCAGCCTGATGCCGGTTCTGGTAGACCAGGAAGCGCGAGGACACGGTCACCTCGCTCGGCGCGTCCAGCGAAGGCTGGATGTCGACCAGGCGGATGTTGGTGAACAGGTGCGAGACGCGCGAAGGCGGCTCCTCGGCCCAGTGCACGCCGGTCTTGATCTGCGCGACACGCTGGCGCAGCGTGGCGATGCCTTCATCGAACCAGGCGATGTCGTTCTCGCCGGTGAATTCGCGCGCGGCGTCGTCACGGCGGACGTTGCGCGCCAGCGGCATGCGGTAGGCGATGCGCTCGTCGAGCAGGGCGAGCCATTCGTCATAGCGCCGGTTGTCGAGCAGTTCGGCTTCGTTGCTGAAGAACTCGCTGATTTCGGCGCTCAGGAGCAGGCGCTGCAATGCAGTGTTGTCGGCCATGGAATTCCGTTTCAGTCGCAGTGGAGGATGGACACGAGGCTCATTCGTCGCCCGGCATCAGTTGCTGCCAGCTCAAGCCCTTCATGAACTGCGCCCAACGTCCGTAGAAGATCCGCGCGTTCTCTTCAGTGAATTCGCCGTTTTCGACTGCGCCCTTGAGTTCCGGCACCGCGCGCGCGTGACCGAGACCCATCTGGTAGTTGAAGAACATGCTGCGCGCCTGCTCGCCGAGGCAGGCCTCGGCGGCACTGGTCCAGTTCTCCATGTCGTCGGATTCGGTCATCCCGCCCGGCCCGGAATAACGCATGAAGTAGTGGCGCGCCGCGTCCTTCACGGCTTCGGGCGCATCCTTGTCGACCAGGTACATGCGCCACATTTCCATCTCGGTCGCACTGATCGGATGGAACACCGCGATCGTGCGCGGCTGCCGGCCGTGGAAGGACATGTTCGGGAAGATCGTGCCGACGCTGTGCGACACGCGCATCGTGCTGCCGAGCGTGGCCACGCGCTTCTCGTGGACTTCGCGGTAGTACTTCTCCACCTCCGGGTACTGCGCATAGAGCGGCTGGTACTCGCCTTCCTCGTAGTAGGGCAGGCGGCCGATCAGCCCGTGGCCCAGGTCTTTGAAGCCGATGGTCATGCGCGCGACGGTCGCGTCGCGCCGGCCCTTGCCGCCGCTCGGGCCGATGCCGATCAGGTCGACGGAGCGGTGGCTGATGTCATGGTAG
>DATLGF010000368.1:0-11255 GCA_035540575.1 Noviherbaspirillum sp. | reverse complement strand
ACAATCGGCTGGCCGCGTTGAAAGGCGCTCAGAAAATCAGGTTGAAGAAGCCGACGACGACGAGCAGGCCGATCAGGAAGATGATCGCGATGATCCACAGCAGTACTCTCATGGAAGGGTCCTCCGAAACGATTGGGCTTGAAAAAACGACAGCCCCTGTCCCGCCGAGTTCCGTTAAACGCATGCAACCATGGCAGGCCCGCAACAGCCTGAAAATATTTCCGTCGGGTGATGATGCACGGCAAAAATTGGGCCGTAGAATGAGCGCGCATGCGCGCTCTGTGTGCGCCTCTCGCCCTCCCCATGGACCACTTGCTCACCCTGCTGTACGGCGCCTCCGGAATCACGGCGGCAGCGCTCTACCTTCCCCAGATCCGCACCTATCACCGCGACCCCGCCGCGCGCAGCTCGATCTCGCTGCTGACCTGGGGCGGGTGGATTGCGATCGCCTGCATCACGATCCTGTACGCCGCGCTGGTGGTGGACAATGCGCTGATCGCGACGATCGCCGCGCTCAACCTCCTTGCCCAGATCGCGGTACTGGGCTACGGAATCAGCGCGCGGCGTCGCCCGGCGCGAGCGGTCGCCGATCCCGGCCTGTAACCGGTTCATCTCCACAAGGCCGGATCATTCGATGGGCCGCGAGCAAACAGCGCTGCGCGGCCCAGCTCAGGCGCTGATCACGGCTTGAGCACGATCTTGATGCACTCGTCCTGCTTGTTGGAGAACATCTCGAAGCCGCGCGGCGCGTCTTCCAGCGACATGTGGTGGGTGATCACCATGGTCGGATCGATCTCGCCTTTCTGTATGCGTTCGAGCAAGGGCTGCAGATAGCGGTGCACATGCGTCTGACCGGTCTTGATGGTGAGCGACCGGTTCATGATCGAGCCCATGGGCATCGTGTCGAGGAAGCCGCCATACACCCCCGGGATCGACACCACGCCGCCGTTGCGGCAAGCCATGATGGCTTCGCGCAGCGCGACCGGGCGGCCGGTCTCCAGCATCATTGCCTGCTTGGCGCGGTCGACCGCGCCAAGCGGACCGGACCAGTGCGCCTCCAGGCCGACCGCATCGATGCAGGCGTCCGGCCCGCGTCCGCCGGTCATCTCCTTCAGCGCCTCGAGCACGTTGACCTGGGTGTAATCCAGCGTGATCGCCTTGGACTTCTCGCGCGCCATGCGCAGCCGCTCCGGAAAGCGGTCGATCGCGATCACCCGCTCGGCGCCGAGCAGGTAGGCGCTCTGGATGCAGAACTGGCCGACCGGTCCGCAGCCCCACACCGCGACTGTCGCGCCGGGCTTGATCTCGCAGGCTTCCGCGGCCATGTAACCGGTCGGCAGGATATCGGACAGAAACAGCACCTGGTCGTCGGTCAGCCCGTCGGGAATCTTGATCGGACCCACATCGGCGAAGGGCACGCGCGCATACTCCGCCTGACCGCCGGCATAGCCGCCGGTCAGGTGCGAATAGCCGAAGATCCCGGCCGGCGAGTGTCCCCACAGCTGTTCAGCCATCCAGGCATTCGGATTGGAGTTCTCGCACACGGAGTACAGCTCCTCCTCGCAGAAGAAGCAGTGGCCGCAGGCGATCGGAAACGGCACCACCACGCGGTCGCCGATCTTCAGCTTCTTCACCTCGCTGCCGACCTCGACCACCTCGCCCATGAACTCATGGCCGATGATGTCGCCTTTTTCCATGGTCGGCACATAGCCGTTGTACAGATGCAGATCCGAGCCGCAGATGGCGGTCGAGGTGATCCTGATGATCGCGTCGCCGGGGTTGAGTATCTGCGGATCGGGCACGGTGTCCACCCGCACGTCGCGCTTTCCATGCCAGACATTCGCTCTCATCCCGCCGCTCCTTTCCTGATCACGTAACGATTCCACGCGCCGCGCTGGCCGGCGGGTTGCCCGACCGTGGTCGGGATCTCGCCGGTTTCGAGCAGCCACTTGAAACGGCGCAGCTCCTCGTCGATCTGCTGCGAAGGTTCGTCGCCGAACAGCTTGCTGACGATGTAGCCCGCGGCGCCGCCCGGCGGGCGATAGCGCATGTGGGTGTAGACCAGGGTGCCGCGCCCGGATGGCGCCGGCGTGAAGCGCACGCTGCCCTCGGTGTCGATGTCCGATCCGGCCTCCGAGCGCCAGGCGATGTACTCGTTCGGCTCGTCGTCGGTGATCTCGGAGTGCCACTCGATCGAAAAGCCCAGCGGCCCCTTGGCGCGCCACAGGCTGCGCTTCTCGTCGATCACATGCACTTCGCGCAGGTGGTGCATGAAGCGCGGCAGACCCTCCAGGTCGCGCCAGTAGCGGTAGCACTCCTCGGGCGAACGGTTGACCACGATGGTCTTCTCGAATTCGACCTCCTCGCCGAGCGCCTGGTGCTCGGGCGCCTTCATGCTGGTCAGAAGATCGAGCACCGCGATGCCGGCCACCGCCGCGCCGACCATCCCGATGCGGGTGCGGCGGGCATGCGGCGAGCGGGCGGCCGCGCCGAGCAGGAACAGGTCGAGCGCATCGCCGGCCACGCGCGACCACAGCCAGGTGGCGGGACGCCGCTGGGTCAGGATGCCGATGCCGCTGGCCAGTTCGCGCGTGCCGCAGGCCCGCATCATGTGCGGATGGTCGCCGGCGCCGATCGCGCGCGACATCTGGCGCGGCGCCAGCAGCTGGGCCAGGCCGAGGCCGACGCTGAACCAGCCCAGCGCCTGCACGATGCCGGCCGAGTCCATCCCGCGGCGCGCCTGCGGCCGCGCATAGTGATACGCGCCCTCGCGCGGGCCCTGGGTGCCGGGGATGGCGGAGTCGTCGTCCCGCCTGATTTCAGTGGCGGTGAGTGCTCCGCCCTGTTCGCTGGATGCGCGTTCCATCGGCACGTCATCCGGCGGCGGTACGCGCTGTCCCGGCCGGGGAGTGCTGCCCTGCTGTTCTTGCATCTTGCTGTCCTCCTGGCGACATGCAGGCGGGCACTTCCCTGCGCGTGCTGCGAAGGGCCATGCGCCCGGGCACTGCGGTCCTGTTGCGTGAAGGGACGCGCGCGCAATCGCGGCACGCCCATAGAGGACTGTTAGTCAAACGTTAAGAAGGCGAGTTCCCAGCAGGTGGATGGCCGGGGGAATGCGGGAGAGGTAGGTTGCGGCACGCGGGCCGCTGTGAAAGGAGTCGCTGCGGAAGGGTCAGCCTGCCGGCGGCTCCTTGGCCTGGCCGCGACCGGTTACTTCCTCGAAGGCTTCCCAGGGGAGCTCGTCGACTTCCGGCTTGGGAATGTGACGGTAGTGCTCGAGGCCTTCATTGATGTAGTCGTCGGACAATTCCATTGTGGCATCGGTGCTGGCCGCGTCCGGCGCCGGGGCCTGCGCCTCGGCCGGCGCGGCCGCCGCCGGGGCAGCCGCAGCGGCCACCGCTTCCTTGACCGGGAAGCGCCAGTAGATCCTGTCGAGTTCGAGGCCGGTGGCCTTGCGCACATGGTCGCGCAGCGTCATCTCGATGATGTGCGACAAACGGAAGCGCTTCATCGGCTCCGATTCGATCAGCGCGGTATAGCGGCCGTCGGCGCCGCGCACGCAATCGGTCGCGACGGTGACGCCGCTGCGGCGGAAATATTCGACCAGGGTCGCGGCAATGGCCTGGGACTCGCGCTCGCCCTGCCTGGCCCGGCCGCGCAGGCGCAGCGCGTAGGCAAGCGCTGCAACGAAGGCAACGGCCAGGAGAACCAGCAGGGTCATCGTCAGGGCGTCAGCAGCGAGTGTCATGCGGGTCGAACCTCTCTGGCGAGCGGTTGTGGAATGGCAGGCAGAATTCGAAACAAGTGAGGATCATAACATTGGCTTGACAGATCGCGTTGCTCCAGGGCAAGCAGAATTTCAGCCCGCGCGCCGCGCCCCGGAACGGGTGCGTGCGCGTGTTTCGGCATCGGCCAGCCGGCGTTGCAGCAACGCCAGCACCGCCGCCTCCTCCGGCCGCAGCGCATGCAGGTCTTCCGCCAGTTCCTCGCGCGCGCGCTCACGCAGCGCATGCAGCATCGTGCCGTCCAGATAGGACTCGATCACCACCGGATGCACGTAGCACTTGCGGCAGATGGACGGCGTATTGCCCAGCCGCGCGGCGACCGACTCGATCGCGCGCACCACGTTCTTCTTCGCCTGCGCGTCGGAATCGAATTTTTCATACTCCTGCAGCGCCAGCGCCGCCAGCAGGGTGCCCGACCAGGTGCGGAAATCCTTGGCGGTGTAGTCCTCGCCGGTGATTTCGCGCAGGTAGGCATTCACATCTGCCGAGTCGACCACGCGCAGCTCGCCGTCGTCGTCCACGTACTGGAACAGTTCCTGGCCCGGCAAGTCCCGGGCGCGCCGCACGATCCGGGCCACGCGCGGGTCGCCGACCTTCACCGCGTGCATGACTCCGCTCTTGCCGCGAAAGCGGAACTCGACCGCGCTCCCCTCGATCTTCGCGTGGCGGTCGCGCAGCGTGGTCAGGCCGAAGGACTTGTTTTCGCGCGCATACTCCTCGTTCCCGATGCGCATCATCGTCGTCTCCAGCAAGTGGACGATGGTCGCCAGCACCTTCTCGCGCGGCAGCCCCGGCCGCTTCATGTCTGCGTCGACATGCCGGCGGATCTGCGGCAGCGCCTTCGCAAAGCCGAGCATGCGTTCGTACTTCGCCTCGTCGCGCACGGCGCGCCAGCGCGGGTGGTAGCGATACTGCTTGCGCCCGCGCGCATCGCGTCCGATGGCCTGGATATGGCCGTTCGCATGCGGACAGATCCATACCTCGCTCCACGCCGGCGGTACGGCCAGTGCCTTGATGCGCGCCAGCGTCGCCTCGTCCTCGACCAGGCTGCCGTCCGGATGACGGTAGCGGAAGCCTTTTCCCGCCGCTTCACGGGTGATGCCGGGCCGGGCATCGCTAACGTGGCGCAGGCCCGGGACCGGGACACTGGAAGCGGAATTGTCGGACGTACGGGCCATGCGCAGGCAAGCGGGAGCAATAACCCCACTGTAACGCCGCCGCCGGGAAACCCCGTGAGCGCGCGCAATCGGGCCGGCTTTTGCGGGCAAGAACAAGAGCAGGACGAACGAGACGCGTCGCTGCGGCGTGCGCGGCCGGGGCCGGCAGATGCACGGGCAGTGGATTTTCGGCGCAAGCGCTGATACCGTTCAGGAATCATCTGTTGCAAGCAAGCAATTCACCGAGCATGAGCCGCACCGCCCGCCGCCTTCTTATTGCCGCCGCCGTCCTCGCGGCCCTCGTCATCGCCGTCGTCATCGGCTTCCGTATCGCCGTCGATACGCTCAAGACCCGGATCGAGCAGGCACTGGGCCCGGAAAGCGAAGTGAAGATGCTGGTGATCGGCTGGACGGCGATCGAGCTGCACGGCATCCGCATTCGGGCGCCCAAGGGCTGGCCGGCCGAGGATGCGCTGCGCGCCGAACGGGTCACGATCACCCCCGACTTCGCCGGCCTGTTCTCAGCCCGCGTGCACGTGCCGCGCATCGTGGTCGAACAACCGTATCTGTCCGTGCACCGCACTGCGAATGGCCGCATGCGCCTGCTACCGAGCCTGCTGGAACGTAACGCGACGCCTGCCGGCGGCGCCGGCCCGGCCGTTCCGGTAACCATCGGCGAAGTGGTGCTGCAGGACGGCGTGCTGGAATTCTTCGACGCCAGCGTGCGCCGGCCGGCCCACCGCACCCGGCTGGAGCGCCTTCAGGCGAAGGTGCAGGATATCGCCGTGCCCGCGCTCGACGGCCGCACCACATTGCAGCTCGACGGCGTGATCAAGGGCACGCGCCGCGACGGCACGCTGGCCGTCTCCGGCTGGGCGGAACTGGCCGCGCGCAATTCCGACATCCGCACGAAACTCGCCGGGGTGGACCTCGTCGCGCTGCAGCCCTACCTGATCAAGACCAACGAAGCCGGCGTGCGGCGCGGCACGCTCGATCTTTCGCTGCATTCGAAGGTACGCAACAACATGCTGCACGCCCCGGGCAAGGCCGCCATCGCGGATCTCGAACTGAGCGCCGGCGGCGGAACGTTCTCGACCTTCATGGGCATTCCGCGCCAGGCGGTGATCGGAGCGATGAAGAACCGCGACGGGCGCATCACCGTCGATTTCACGCTGGAGGGGAATCTCGACGATCCGAAGTTCTCGCTGAACGAGAACTTCGCGCTGCGCATGGGCGCTGGCGTCGCGCAGGGACTGGGCATCAGCCTGGAGGGGCTGGCCAAGGGCGTCGGCGGCGCCGCCGAAGGCATAGGCAGCGCGTTCAAGAAGCTGTTCGGCCAATAGCTCAGCGGCCAAGCAGCGCCTCGAGCATTGCCAGTTCCGCGTCGGAATGATGGATGAACTTTGCGGGCACCACTGCGCGTGCGCCGGCAGCGCGCTCGATGTGCACCGGATGCTCGTGATGGAGGGTGCGCAACGACTTGCGCCGGTTCGGATCGGCCTTCGGCACGACCAGCGCGTGTCCGCGGCACAGACAGAAGGTGGTCCGCTCGGGACTGCTTTCGAGATAGCAGCTGGCGTCCTGCACGCCGATGCTCGCCGTCGGCGTAACGATCGCGCGCCGCCCGCCTCCGAACACGCTCAGCACCGCGCCCCGCGCATGACGCAGCACGCGCAAGCCATGCTCCTCGTCGATCTCGATCCGGCTCTGCGCGCGCAGCAGCAAGGCATCCCCGCCGGCGACGAACACGGCCAGCGCGCCCGGCCCGGTTTCCACGCGCGAGCCCGGCCCGATCGCAGCACCGGGATGTGCCGGGCGACCGTTCACCAGCACCTCGCCCTCGGCCCGGAGCAGGCCGGCGCGCGGATCGGCGGCCATGGCGGCGCGCAGCAGCATCGGCGGCGCCGCCGCGCCGATGCCGAGGGCGGCGAGACGCCGCAACGCGCGACGGCGTGTCCATGCGGGCGCTTCCCGTGTCATCTCCTCTTCCCGGCTTGCTCCATGGGTCAAGCATAGCGCCGGCCGGCGGACAATGCGCTGACGTATACTTGACCAACGCCATGAATCCGAACCCCGACCAGATCGAACAATTCAACCGCGACGGCTACCTGATCTGCCGCGGCCTGGCCTCGCAGGCCGACTGCGCGGCCATGCTCGCCGTCACCCGCGTGCATCTCGAGGCCGCGATCGAGCCCCTTGAATACGAGGCGGATCTCGGCTATCCGGGCGCGCCCGGTTCGCGGGACGCCGCCGGCGGCAGCACGATACGGCGCCTGCGCGGCGCCTGGCAGCGCGATCCGGTATTCCGCGCCTGGGCCTCGGATCCGCGCATCGTCAACTGGCTCGAGCGGCGCTTCGGCGAGCCGGTGTGTGTCACGCTGGCCCACCACAACTGCGTGATGACCAAGCATCCGGCCTACGGCACGGCGACCGGCTGGCATCGCGATATCCGCTACTGGGCGTTCGCGCGGCCCGATCTGGTTGCGGTGTGGCTTGCGCTCGGACCGGAGGGGCCGTCCAACGGCGGGCTGTCCGTCATACCCGGCTCGCACCGGATGGACATCCGCCGCGAACAGCTCGATGCGCTGGATTTCCTGCGTCCGGACGTGGCGGAGAACCGCGCGCTGATGAAGCACGGCGTCGCGCTCGAACTGGAGGCCGGCGACGTGGTGTTCTTTCACAGCGGCCTGTTCCATGCGGCCGGCCGCAATGCCAGCGACCAGGTGAAGTGCTCCGTGGTGTTCGCCTACCGCGCGGCCAGCAACCCGCCGGTAACGGGCTCGCGCTCGGCGGCGGGAGACGGCGGGGTGTGTTTCTGAGGCGTTCTACTCTCTGTCATCCTGAGCGCAGCGAAGGATCTCCGGTGCGCAAGGCGATGACGACCCTTGAACCCGCCCGTCAACGCGACCGGCGCGAGCCGCGCGCGGAACCGAACAGCGGCGCCAGCAGCAGCCTGGCCAGCCCGAATACGTTTTCGATTGCCTCCACCTGGCGCGCCTGCACTTCGCGCCGGAACGCATCCCGGTCCATCGTCCCTTCGCATTCCTCGGTCGTCAGGTGTCCGTCTTCGTAGCGGGTCTGGCGCATGCGCACGTCGACCTGGCCGCCATGGGAATGAATCTCGGTACAGGTGTAACGGAAGCGCACAAAGCCGGGAGGAGGCTGCTGCGCCAGGCCGTCGTTCAGCGTGTCATGCAGCGCACGTCCGGCGTCGAACGGGACCGGAGCACGGCTCGCCTTTTCCAGTTCCTTGCTCATCGCTTACCTCTTTTCGCTCAGTGACGCGGCCAGGGCCTGATCGGCGGTGTCGAGCCAGATGAACCGCAGCGCGTCTCTTGCTTCCGCCGGAATGTCGTCCAGATCCTTGCGGTTGCGCGCGGGCAGCAGCACGGTCCGGATGCCGGCGCTCAGCGCCGCGAGCACCTTTTCCTTCACGCCACCAACCGGAAGAATCAGGCCGCGCAGGCTGATCTCGCCGGTCATCGCGCAGTCGTGCCGCACTGGAATCTCCGACAGCAGCGACGCCAGCGCCACATGGATCGCCACGCCGGCGCTCGGTCCATCCTTCGGCATCGCGCCGGCAGGCACGTGGACGTGGATGTCGCTCCTGTCGAAGACCGCCGGGTCCACGCCCAGTTCCGTCGCGCGCGACTTGAGCAGGGTCAGCGCGGCCTGCGCGCTTTCCTTCATCACGTCGCCGAGCTGCCCGGTCAGGATCAGCTTGCCGCTGCCGGGCGCGCACGAGGCTTCGATGAACAGGATGTCGCCGCCGACCGGCGTCCATGCCAGGCCGGTGGCCACGCCGCACACGCTGGTGCGCAGTGCCAGCTCGCTTTCGAACTTGCGCGGCCCCAGAATGCCGGGCAGGTCCTCCGGCGCAACCTGCACCTGCTCGTCCGTCCCCTCCGCGACGCGCACCGCCGCATGACGGAACACATTGCCGAGCTCGCGTTCGAGATTGCGCACGCCGGCCTCGCGCGTGTAGTCGCTGATGATGATGCGCACCGCCTCTTCGGAGATCCGGCACTGTTCCTCGCGCAGCCCGGCGGTCGCGCGTTCGCGCGCGAGCAGGTAACGGTGTGCGATCTGCACCTTCTCCTCCACCGTATAACCGGGCAGGCGGATGACTTCCATGCGGTCGAGCAAGGGCCCCGGTATCGCATCGAGCATGTTGGCGGTGCCGATGAACATCACCTGCGAGAGGTCGAACGGCTGGCCGACGTAGTTGTCGCGGAAGGTCGCGTTCTGGGCCGGATCGAGCACTTCGAGCAGCGCGGCCGAAGGATCGCCGTGGGCGCCGGTGCCGAGCTTGTCCATCTCGTCGAGCATCAGGACGCAGTTGCGCGTGCCGGCCTTGCGCACCGCCTGGATGATGTTCCCGGGCATGGCACCGACATAGGTGCGCCGGTGGCCGCGGATCTCGGCCTCGTCATGCACGCCGCCCAGCGAAACCCGCGCGAACTTGCGGCCGGTCGCGCGCGCGATGCTCTGCCCGAGCGAGGTCTTGCCGACGCCGGGCGGCCCCACGAAGCACAGGATCGGGCTCTTGCCGGCCGGGTTGAGCTTGCGTACGGCCAGGTGTTCGAGGATGCGCCGCTTGACCATCTGCAAGCCGAAATGGTCCTCGTCAAGAATGCGGCGCGCCTCGGCGATGTCGAGCCGGTCTTCGCTCAGGCGCGACCACGGCAGCTCGCTCATCGCTTCCAGGTAGGTGCACAGCATCGAGTACTCGGCCGAAATTTCGGGCATGCGCTCCAGCCGCTGCAGCTCCTTGCGCACATGCGCGAGCACGTCGTCCGGCATGCCGGCCTTGGCGATGGCCTCGCCGAGTTCCTGCGCGACGCTCTCCGGACCGTTGCCCTCGCCAAGCTCGTCGCGAATCGTGCGCATCTGTTCTCGCAGCAAGAACTCGCGCTGACGGTCGTCGATGCGTTCCTTGGTCTGTTCGTTGATTTCCTGCGAGATCCGCAGCACCTCGATGCGGCGGATCAGCAGGCCCAGCACCACGTCCAGGCGCTGGCGCAGGTCCGAAAGCTCCAGCACCTGCTGCTTCTGCTCGAGCGGAAGATCGATCAATCCGACGATGAAATCAGACAACGCGGCGGCCGAGTCGATGCTGTCGGCGGCGCCGGCCAGTTCCGACGGCGCCTGCGGCAGCAGGCCGATCACTTCGGCGGAGCGCTCCTTCAGTTGCAGCATGCGCGCCTGGATATCCGGCGCCTCCTCCTCCTGATCGGGAAATTCCTCGACCCGCGCAGCGTGGAACGGAAAGCCGTCCAGGAAGTCGAGCACGCGGAAGCGGCGCACGCCCTGGCAGACCAGGTAGCTCTCGCCCTCGTCGGAGGTGATGTGGCGCAAGACGTTCGCCACCGTGCCCGTCGTGTAGAGATCGCGCGCGCCCGGAACGTCCATGTCCGGATCGCGCTGCAGCAGCAAGCCGACCGGCCGATCGTGCTGCACCGCCTCATTGGCGGCGGCGATCGAGCCGGCTCGCACAAGGCTGATCGGCGCGATAGCGCCCGGAAACAGCACCAGCTGGCGCATCGGGATGATCGGCAGCGCATCCTCCGGCAGCGGCGCGCGCGGCAGCACGCCCGGCGTGAACTGGATCGCCGCCGACGAAGAAGGCGACACGGAGAGTGAGGCCCCCTGGCTCGGATTGTGTTCTGCTTTCATGACACTGTTCGACATGCCCGCACAACCCGCGTTCCGGGCCCGGCTTTCGCCTAGATCATCCCGGCAGCCGGCCAGTGCTTGCAGGCGGACAAAGCCCCTGCGCCGAACTCGCCCGGCATCGGTCAGTCGAACCGTCGGAACTTGCGAAGGAGGAAGCGCGATGATGAACACCCTGACCGGCATGCGCGTCGCCGTTCTCGTGACGGACGGCTTCGAACAGGTGGAGATGACCGGCCCCATTCAGGCACTGGAGCGGGCGGATGCTTCCGTGCAGATCGTCAGCGACCATACCGGGGAGGTGCGCGGCTGCCACGGCGAGCAGCCCGCGGACACGTTCGAAGTGCATTTCCGCTTTGCCGACGCCGATCCGATGGATTTCGATGCGGTGCTGCTGCCGGGCGGCCCGAAGAACGGCGAACGCATCGCCACCATCCCGGAAGCCCAGCACTTCGTGCAGCAGATGGACGAGCTCGGCAAGCCGATCGCGGCAATCTGCCACGGTCCGCTCCTGTTGGCCTCGGCCGGCCTGCTGGAAGGGCGCACAATGACGAGCTGGCCCGAAATCGAATCCGACATGCGCCAGGTGGGCGCCAACTGGGTCGACCGCGAAGTGGTGGTGGACGGCAATCTGATCACC
>DATLGF010000367.1:0-11042 GCA_035540575.1 Noviherbaspirillum sp. | reverse complement strand
TTCATCGAGCGTCTTGCCGCCCGCGTCCAGTGCCGCCAGTGCGGCCACGTCGACTGGATTCTTTTCGGCGATCAGGCGGGCGGCGGTATTGGCCAGCGCGATGAAATCCTCGTTCTTGGTCACGAAATCGGTTTCGCAGTTGACTTCGACCAGCGCGCCGACGGTGCCGGAAATAGAGGCCGCGACCACGCCTTCGGCGGTGACGCGGGAAGCCGCCTTCGAAGCCTTGCTGCCGAGCTTGACGCGCAGGATTTCCTCGGCGCGCGCCATGTCGCCGTCCGCCTCGGTCAGGGCCTTCTTGCACTCCATCATCGGCGCGTCGGTCTTCGCGCGCAGTTCACCAACCATCGCTGCGGTAATTGCCGCCATGTCAATCTCCTAAAATACATTGAGCGTCCGTTCGGACGCGTACGATCAAGATACGTTCATCCGGCTAAAAAAAAGGGGCGAACCAGCGTTGCCCCCTTTTCTGCCCGACGTCACAACTGGGCGCAAGCGAAGGCTCAGGCCTGCTCGCTGACCTCGACGAATTCGTCGGCGCCGCCCTTGACGGCTTCCAGCACTTCATTGGTCGCGTTGGCCCGGCCTTCGAGGATTGCATCCGCGACGCCGCGGGCGTACAGGGTGATCGCCTTGGCGGAGTCGTCGTTCCCCGGGATCACATAGGCCACGCCATCCGGCGAGTGGTTGGTATCTACCACGCCGATGACCGGAATGCCGAGCTTGGCTGCCTCCGTGACGGCACCCTTGTGGTAGCCGACGTCGATCACGAAGATCGCGTCCGGGATACCACCCATGTCCTTGATGCCGCCGATGGACTTCTGCAGCTTCTCCATCTCGCGCTGGAACATCAGCGCTTCCTTCTTGCTCATCTTGTCGACAGAACCGTCTTCGATCGCCGCTTCCATGTCCTTCAGGCGCTTGATGGAAGTCTTGATGGTCTTGAAGTTGGTGAGCATGCCGCCCAGCCAGCGCTGGTCAACGTAAGGCATGCCGGCGCGCTGGGCTTCAGCGGCGAGGATGTCACGCGCCTGGCGCTTGGTGCCGACGAACAGGATGGTGCCGCGGTTGGAAGCCAGTTGGCGGATGTACTTCATCGCCTCCTGGTACATCGCCATAGTCTTTTCCAGGTTGACGATGTGAATCTTGTTGCGATGGCCGAAAATGAACGGGGCCATCTTGGGATTCCAGAAGCGGGTCTGGTGGCCGAAATGGACACCGGCTTCCAGCATTTCGCGCATGGTAACGGGCATGAATATCTCCAGGGTTGGGTCTTGAACCGGATCAGTCACCCGCCGGCTTACCGCACGGGCACCCTTTTTCGACCGGGTTCGCGATTTTGACAAAAAATTAACTTGAAACCATTTCAAGCTAACCCAAGATTCTACTCCAGAACCATCCTCCCGTTCAAGCTCGACGAGCGCTTCCAGCCGTCGCTGGGGCGGCTCGACTATAATTGCAACTTGAACGCAATGTTTGCAGCATCGCTGCAGGGCGCAGGAATCTATGGGCATCACAATCAAGACGGAAGAAGACATCAAGGGCATGCGCATCGCCGGGCGGCTGGCCGCGGAAGTGCTCGACTACATCACCCCGTTCGTCAAACCGGGCGTGACGACCGGCGAACTGGACCGTCTGTGCCACCAGTACATGACCGAAGTCCAGGGCAGCATCCCGGCCCCCCTGAACTACAGCCCTCCCGGCTACACCCCGTATCCGAAGTCGATCTGCACTTCAGTCAACGATGTGGTCTGCCACGGCATTCCCGGCGACAAGGCACTGAAGAACGGCGACGTGGTCAATATCGATATCACGGTGATCAAGGACGGATATCACGGCGACACCAGCCGGATGTTCTATGTCGGAGAGCCGTCGATTCTCGCCAGACGCCTGACCGAGGTGACTTTCGAATGCATGTGGATCGGCATCTCGAAGATCAAGCCCGGCGCGTATCTGGGCGATATTGGCTACGCGATCCAGCAGCATGCCGAACGCGCAGGGTACAGCGTGGTGCGCGAATTCTGCGGCCACGGCATCGGCAAGGTATTTCACGAGGAGCCGCAGGTACTGCACTACGGCCGACCCGGGACGCTCGAACGGCTGGTGCCAGGCATGATCTTCACGGTCGAACCGATGATCAATGCCGGGCGCCGCGAGATCCGCGAAATGGGCGACGGCTGGACCATCAAGACCAAGGATCGCAGCCTGTCGGCGCAGTGGGAGCACACGGTGCTGGTCACCGAGACTGGCTACGAAGTCCTCACGGTCTCGTCTGGCATGCCGGCGCCGCCCGCTTTCATCCAGCAGCAAACCGTCGTGCAGCCCACCTCGGCCTGAAACTCTACCAACATGATGTCCCTCGCCGCGACGCTCAAGGAGCAGTTGAGGAGCGAGCACCAGGCGGCAATCGATGCCTTTCGCACCGATGCCCGGCCGGACAGGCTCCTGGCCGCGCTGCGGCGCAATGTCGACAAAGCGCTGGTCCGTGCCTGGCGCGAACTGAGCATGCCTGCCGACACGGCCCTGGTCGCGGTGGGCGGCTATGGCCGCGGCGAACTCTATCCGTATTCCGACGTTGACGTTCTGATCCTGCTGCCAGGGCAGCCGGACAAGGCACGGCGCGAGCGCCTCGAAACCCTGGTCCAGCTGTTCTGGGACCTCGGACTGGAGATTGGCCACAGTATTCGCACCATCGACGAATGCATGAGCGAATCGGCGGCCGACATCACCGTCCAGACCAGCCTGCTCGAAGCGCGATTGATCACGGGGAACCGCCGGCTGTTCCGCGCATTGCGCGAGCGCTTCAATTCCGCAATGGATGCGCAGTCGTATTTCCAGGCCAAGATGCTCGAGCTGCGCCAGCGTCACGCAAAGTACGAGGACACGCCCTACAGTCTCGAACCCAACGTCAAGGAGAGCCCTGGCGGCTTGCGTGACCTGCAGGTGATCCTGTGGGTCGCCAAGGCCGCGGGCCTGGGCGACTCCTGGCGCAAGCTCGCCAGCCGCGGCTTGCTCACGGCGACCGAGGCACGCCAGCTCACGCAGAAGGAGCGCGCATTCAAGGACATTCGTATCCGCCTGCACATCCATGCAGGTCGACGCGAAGACCGCCTTGTGTTCGATGTCCAGACGCCGATCGCGCAAACGTTCGGCTTCCAGACCACGCCCACCCGGCGCGCCAGCGAGTACCTGATGCAGCGCTACTACTGGGCGGCCAAGGCGGTCACCCAGCTCAATGCCATCCTGCTGCAGAACATCCAGACGCAGCTGTTTCCCCACACCGGAGCGCCGCAGCCAGTGAACGCGCGCTTCAACCAGATCGACGGCCTGATCGACATCGCCCGTGACGACACCTTCGAGACCACCCCGTCGGCGATGCTCGAGGTGTTCCTGCTGATCGCCCAGCATCAGGAAATCCGCGGCATGACGGCGCGAACCCTGCGCGCGTTGTGGCATGCGCGCTTTCGCATCGATGCGGCATTCCGCCGGGACCCGCACAATCGCGCACTGTTTCTCGAGATCATCAAGGCACCGCAGGGCATCACGCACGCGCTGCGCGGCATGAACCAGACCAGCGTGCTCGGGCGCTACCTGCCGAACTTCCGGCGCATCATCGGACAGATGCAGCACGACCTGTTCCACGTGTACACCGTCGACCAGCACATCCTGATGGTGGTGCGCAATGTGCGGCGCTTCACGATGACCGAGCATGCACACGAGTATCCGTTCTGCAGCCAGCTGATGGCGAACTTCGCCCATCCCTGGCTGCTGTACATCGCCGCGCTGTTCCATGACATCGCCAAGGGACGCGGCGGCGACCACTCGCTGCTGGGCATGGCCGATGCGCGCAAGTTCTGTGTCGAGCACGGGCTCACAACGGAGCAGACCGAGCTCGTCGTCTTCCTCGTCGAGCACCATCTGACGATGTCCCTGGTGGCCCAGAAACAGGACCTGTCGGATCCCGACGTCATCCGCCATTTCGCCGCCATCGTACGCGACGAGCGTCACCTGACCGCGCTTTACCTGCTTACCGTTGCAGACATACGCGGAACCAGCCCGAAAGTCTGGAATGCCTGGAAAGGCAAGCTGCTCGAAGACCTGTACCGCATCACGCTGCGCGTCCTCGGCGGCGAGGACCCGAACGCCGAGCACGAACTGCGCAGCCGCCAGCAGGAGGCGCTCGCGACGCTGCGGCTGTACGGGCTGCCGTCGAGCGCGCACCAGAGGCTGTGGCAACACCTGGACGTGGCGTACTTCCTGCGACATGACGCGGGTGACATCGCGTGGCAGACGCGGGCGCTGTGGGACAAGGTCGACAGCAAGCGCGCCGTTGTGAAGTGCCGGCTCGCGCCGATCGGCGAGGGGCTGCAGGTGGCAGTCTACCTGCGCGACCAGCCCGACCTGTTCGCTCGCATCTGCAGTTACTTCGACCATAAGAACTTCAGCATCCTCGACGCAAAAATCCACACCACGCGACACGGCTACGCGCTCGACACCTTCCTGGTCAGCGACCCGTTGTTCGCGAACAGCTACCGCGACATCATCAACCTGATCGAACACGAACTGACCGAATTGCTCGAATCGAACCAGCCGCTGCCGCCTCCGTCGAAAGGACGCCTGTCGCGCCTTTCTCGCACGTTCCCGATCACCCCGACCGTGGATCTGCGGCCGGACGAGCGCGGCCAGTATTACCTTCTGTCGGTATCGGCCAACGATCGCAATGGCTTGCTCTATTCGATCGCCACCGTGCTTGCGAAGTACCGTGTGAACCTGCATACCGCGAAGATCATGACGCTGGGCGAACGGGTCGAGGACGTCTTCCTGGTAGACGGGCCGGTGCTCAGCAATGCGCGCAGCCAGATCCAGCTCGAAACCGATCTGCTCGATGCGCTGCGAGTTTGACCATGAATGAACCGATACGACTTTCCAAGCGCATGTCCGAACTCGGACTGTGCTCGCGGCGTGAAGCCGACGAATGGATCGCGCGCGGCTGGGTGCGCGTCGATGGCGCCGTGGTCTCCGAGTTGGGCAGCAAGGTCTTGCCCCATCAGCGCATCTCGATCGAGCGCCAGGCCAGCGCCGAACAGGCGCGCCGGGTCACGATCCTGCTCAACAAGCCGGTCGGCTACGTCAGCGGGCAGGCCGAGGATGGCTACAAGCCGGCCGTGACGTTGATCAGCGCGGCCTCCCGCTGGGAAGAAGACAAGACACCGCTGCAATTCCATTCGAGCCAGCTGCGCAGCCTGGTTCCCGCCGGCCGGCTCGATATCGACTCCGTTGGCCTGCTCGTGCTCACGCAGGACGGCCGCATCGCCAAACAGCTGATCGGCGAAGACACATCGGTGGAAAAGGAATATCTAGTGCGCGTCCGGTACACGAAGCCCGGCCGGCTGCCGGACTCGGATCTTGCGCTCTTGAATCACGGACTGGCCCTGGACGGCAGGAAACTGCTGCCGGCGAAGGTTTCGTGGCAGAACGAGGACCAGCTGCGGTTCATCCTGCGCGAGGGCAAGAAGCGCCAGATCCGCCGGATGTGCGAGGCGGTGGGCCTGAAGGTGCTCGGCCTGAAGCGAGTGCGCATCGGCGGCGTCAAGCTCGGCAAACTGCCGCCTGGCCGCTGGCGTTATCTGGCGCCGGACGAGCGGTTTTAGCCGCTAGTCGTCGCCGGCGGCGTCGAGGCCCGGAAAAAGAACCTCGGTGTAACCGAATTGCGAAAAATCCTTGATGCGCATCGGATAAAGAATGCCGTTCAGGTGATCGCATTCGTGCTGCACCACGCGCGCATGAAAGCCTTGCGCCTCGCGATCGATCGGCTGGCCGTACTGGTCATGTCCGGTATAGCGCAGGCGCCTGTAGCGCGGCACCACCCCACGCAGGCCGGGCACGGACAGGCAGCCTTCCCACCCCTCTTCCATCTCCTCGGACAAGGGCGTCAGGACAGGATTGATCAGCACCGTTTCGGGCACGGGCGGCGCATCCGGATAGCGCGCATTGCGACCGAAGCCGAAGATCACGAGCCGCAGATTAACGCCGATCTGCGGGGCGGCCAGTCCGGCGCCATTGACTGCACGCATGGTCTCGAACATGTCGGCGACGAGCGCGTGCAGCTCCGGCGTATCGAAGTCGGTAACCGGTTCGGCCTCGCGCAGCAAGCGCGCGTCGCCCATCTTGAGGATAGTGCGCACGCTCATGCGGATTGCTTCAGATACTCGGCAAAGGCGGCACCGATCTGCGGGTGCTTCTTGCCGATTTCGACGCTCGCTTGCAGGTAGCCGAGCTTGGAGCCGCAATCGAAGCGTCGCCCGTCGTAGCGATAGGCCAGCACCCGCTCGGCGTCCATCAGCTGCGCAATACCGTCGGTGAGCTGGATTTCCCCGCCGGCACCCTGCCCCAGGTTTTCCAGGTATTCGAAGATCCGGTTGGACAGCACGTAGCGGCCGACCACGGCCAGGGTGGATGGCGCCTCTTCCGGCGCCGGCTTCTCTACGATGCCGTGCACGCGTTCGAGTCTGTCCTTGTAGGGGCTCACGCTGACGATGCCGTACTGCTTGGTTTCCGCGCGCGGCACGTCCTGCACGGCCAACAGGCTCGATCCTTCCTGTTCGTAGATGTCGGTCATCTGCGCAAGCACGGGAGCCACGCCGGGAGCCACGTCCATCAGGTCGTCGGCGAGCAGCACCGCGAACGGGTCGTTGCCGATCACCGGGCGCGCGCACAATACCGCGTGCCCCAGCCCGAGCGGCGCGGACTGGCGGATATAGATGCAGTTGATGTTCTTCGGGATCGCGTTGCGCACCAGGTCGAGCAGCGCCGTCTTGCCGGCGGATTCGAGTTCGTTCTCCAGCTCGTAGGCGGTATCGAAATGGTCCTCGATCGCGCGCTTGTTGCGACCGGTAATGAAGACCATGTCGGTAATCCCGGCCGCGACGGCTTCCTCGACAGCGTACTGGATCAGCGGCTTGTCGACCACCGGCAGCATTTCCTTCGGCTGCGCCTTGGTGGCCGGCAGGAAGCGGCTGCCCAGGCCTGCAACGGGGAAAACGGCTTTCGTGACTTTTCTCATTTCAGGTCCTCCAATAGCTTCATCAGCCCGGCTTCATCGAGCACGGGCACGCCGAGTTCCTGCGCCTTGGCCAGCTTGCTTCCAGCCTCCTCCCCTGCCACGACAAAACTGGTCTTCTTCGATACCGAGCCGGCGACCTTGGCGCCGGCCTCCTCGATTTTCCGTGCCGCCTCGTCGCGTGTCATGGTGGGCAAGGTGCCGGTCAGCACAAAGGTCTTGCCCTGCAGCGGCTTCGGCGCGCTGGCCGCGCCGTCGGCTTCTTCCCAGTGTATGCCCGCGGCGCGTAATTGCTCGATCAATTCGCGGTTCAACGGATCGGCGAGAAAGTCGCGGATCGAACGGGCGACGACGGGGCCGATGTCGGCGACTTCGAGCAATTGTTCCTCGCTCGCATCGAGCAGGCGGTCGAGCTTGCCGAAGTGACGCGCCAGTTCCTTGGCGGTGGCCTCGCCGACGTGCCGGATGCCAAGAGCGAAAATGAAACGCGCGAGTGTCGTCGACTTCGATTTCTCGAGTGCATTCAATACATTCTGCGCAGACTTCTCGGCCATCCGGTCGAGTTCAGCAAGCCCCGTGAGGCCCAGCTTGTACAGGTCGGCGGCCGTGGTCACGATGCCCTTTTCCACCAGCTGGTCGATCAGCTGCTCGCCCATGCCTTCCACATCCATCGCCCGGCGCGAGACGAAGTGCTGCAAGCCGCCCTTGCGTTGGGCCGCGCACTTGATCCAGCCGCCGGAGCAGCGCGCCACCGCCTCGTCTTCCGGGCGCACGATCGGCGAACCGCATACCGGGCAGGTCTTGGGCATGCTGAACGGGCGGGCGTCGGCCGGCCGCAGCTCCGGCACAACCGACACGACTTCCGGAATCACGTCGCCGGCGCGACGTACGATCACCGTATCGCCGATCTTCACGTCCTTGCGCCGCACCTCGTCCTCATTGTGCAAGGTGGCATTGGTGACCGTCACGCCGCCGACGAAGATCGGCGCCAGACGCGCGACCGGCGTGATCGCACCGGTGCGCCCGACCTGGACGTCGATGCCCTGCACTGACGTCATCGCTTCCTCGGCGGGGAATTTGTGTGCCAACGCAAAACGCGGCGCCCGTGCCACAAAGCCGAGCCGCTGCTGCTGGTCGAGCCGGTCTACCTTGTAGACAATGCCGTCGATCTCATACGGCAGCTCGCGCCGCCGTGCGCCGATGTCGCGGAAGAACGCGAGCAGCCCGTCCGCACCCCGCACCACCGCGCGCTCCGCGCACACCGGCAAACCGAGGGTCTGGTACCAGTCGAGCAGCGCCGAGTGCGAGGCCGGCATCGCGCGGCCGTCCAGCACGCCGATCCCGTATGCGAAAAAACGCAGCGCGCGCTGGGCGGTAATGCGTGAGTCGAGCTGGCGCAGGCTGCCGGCGGCGGCATTGCGAGGATTGGCGAATTCCTTCTGGCCGGCCGCGCGCTGGCGTTCGTTCAGGCGCGCGAAGTCGGCCTTGAACATCAGCACCTCGCCGCGCACGTCGATCACCTTCGGCACGTCCCTGCCGTGCAGACGCAGCGGTATCGCGCGCACGGTCCGAATGTTTGCGGTGACGTTCTCGCCGGTCGTGCCGTCGCCGCGCGTCGCCGCCTGCACAAGCACACCGTTCTCGTAGCGCAGGTTGACCGCGAGGCCGTCGAACTTCAGTTCGGTCGCATAGGCGACGTTGTCTGCCTGGAGCGCCTCGCAGACGCGGCGGTCGAAGCCTCTCACCTCGTCGTCGTCGAAGGCATTGTTCAGCGACAGCATCGGAACTGCATGCCGCACCTGCTCGAACTGAGGCAGGGGCTTACCCCCGACGCGCTGGGTCGGCGAGTCCGATGTGACCAGGTCCGGATGCGCCTGCTCGAGTTCGACCAGTTCGCGGAACATGCGGTCGTATTCGGCATCCGGAATCGTCGGATTGTCGAGGACGTAATACGCGTGGCTGTGACGGTTCAGCTCATCCTTGAGCCAGGCCGCGCGCTCCTGCCAGCCGTCGGCTTCGGGATCACGGAGAGGCGGCGGGACGGGCCCGCCGAAAAAATCAGGCTGCATGCGTCGCCTCAGGCGAACAGGCGCAAGGCCCGGGTGGAGCCGGCCGGCACGCCTGCGCTTTCCATGTTGGTGTAGAAGGCCGTTACCTGCTCCGAGATTTCGGCCAGTGCAGGTTCAAGCAAAGGCTGGTCGCTGTCGTCGACCACCACGCCATCCAGACGGGTGGCGAGCATGCGCGCGCAGGCAACCATCGCGCCAAAGCCATCCCGCAGCGGCGCGACCCGCGGCACGTCGAGCAGGAGTGTCAGGCGGGGCGTGGTTTCATCGGCAAGTGTGACGTTGGTCGACAGCGTGAACAGCACGCCCCCGTCACCGTCCGGCATGACCAGACGTCCATCGGGACGCAGGTCGAAACCCTGGCGCTCGAGCGCGGCCAGCAGCGTGTTTATGGCCCACGGTGCGCCCTTGGAACGCACGCTGATGCTCAACTGCGCGTCATATTCCGACACGAACTGATGCAGGGCACGGGCGCGCGCCATTACGTCGCTCATGTCGGGCACATCGGGTTCCGCATCGATTTCGTCGCTGATCTGCCGCAAGCGCGTGATCAGCTCCGAGAATTCGAGCTCGTTCAAGGGGCCGTTGCGGCCAGCGAGCTGGATGCCGGCGTAAAGCCCGTAGTAAATGCCGCCCACCGCAATCTCTTCCCAGACGCCGTCCTCGCGCTGGCCGACGAAATGGACCGGCTTGCTGCCGACATGGCGAAGAGTCTGCAGCTTCGGCAACAGCTTCTCGCCGCGCACCGGCGCTTCGAGGATCAGCTCGACGGCGCCGTCGATCAGCTCGTCGATCGGCAGTTCTTTCTGGATTGCCGGCTTGGCGCTGGCTGCCGCCTCGTTCGTTTCCTCAGCGATCGGCTCGGGACCGGCGTGGGCTGCAGGTATATCGAGGGATGGTTCGCGACGGGTTTCCGCTTCCGCACCGGCGATATCCGATTCCATGAGGACATCATCGTGGTCGGAAGAGAATGCTTTCTGGACCGATTTCCTGGCCTTGTATTCCTGCCACTTGTTGTAGCTGATGACGCCGACCACGATCGTGCCGCCGATGATCAGCAGACTTGCCTGGAGATCAGTCATGCCGCTTGCACCTCAGTCAATTGCATCTCGGAAAAAGCATCGCGGGCGAGTGCCTGCGGGGTGCGGTGCATGTAAGGAAACCGCTTGAAAAAAAGGGGTTCAGGGTAGTGTTGCATTGGAAAGTTGTCAAGGCGCGCAGGACCGCGCATGCATGTTCAATGGAAACTTGATCCTTGCCCATTCGACACGTAAATGCCGTTGACGATCATCAAGACAGGGGCTGCCCCGGACTCAAGAATAGCAAGTGTTTGCAAAGCCGTCTCTATCGTTGCAACACTTCAAGACTACGATCCAGGGAGAATCGCATGGAATTGAACCGCCGGAATCAAGCAGTGCTCGCACGCAGTTTCGCAAGCGAAGCGGAGCACCAGGAGATCGAGCGTCAACTTGCCAGCAAGGCGCACTCGCGCGACATCGACGCTCGCGTCGCACGCGCAAGGGCCGCCACCTCCGCTCCCCGCGACGTCGGCCTCCAGGACATCACCATGCTGTCCGTGTCGCCGATCCTGCGCTCGCTGCACAACTGGTGGCTCAAGCGCGCCGAACGTCACTACCTGATCTGCGCGGACGTCGAACTGCAGCGCATGCGCGAAGCGCAGATGAACATCGCGTATTACCAGAAACGCGCCGCGATGGCGCGCTCCGCCCGGTCGGTCTAAGCCGCCTGCGCCTCGGACGCGAAGTTCGCGGCCGATTCCATGTCCACCGCGACGATGCGGGAAACACCCTGCTCCTGCATCGTCACTCCGATCAGCTGCTGCGCCATTTCCATCGCAATCTTGTTATGCGAAATGAACAGGAACTGGGTCTGCGAGGACATGCGCTTGACCATGT
>DATLGF010000366.1:0-5843 GCA_035540575.1 Noviherbaspirillum sp. | reverse complement strand
GATGCTGGCTCGGCACCGCTACCACGAACGGCTCGTCGTACAACGGGACCACGTTCAGCCCTTGTTCATTGAACGGCAGGGCCATGATCGCGGCATCCAGTTCGCCCTGGCGCAGCGATTCGATCAGGCGCACGGTGAAGTTTTCCTGCAGCACCAGCGGCATCTGCGGCACGCTTTCGATCAGGGTCTTGACCAGCGGCGGCAGCAGATAGGGCGCGATCGTGTAGATCACGCCCAGGCGCAAGGGGCCTGCAAGCGGGTCCTTGTTCTGTTTGGCAATTTCCTTGATCGCCGCGGTCTGTTCCAGCACCCGCTCGGCCTGGGCGACGATCTGCGCGCCGATCGGCGTAAGCGACACCTCTCCGCCGCCGCGCTCGAAGATCAGCACGCCCAGCTCCTCCTCCAGCTTCTTGATGGCGACGGAGAGCGTCGGCTGGGCAACGAAACAGGCTTCGGCGGCATGGCCGAAATGCTTTTCGCGGGCAACCGCGACGATGTATTTGAGTTCGGTGAGCGTCATGGCAGCTAGTGTATCTCCAACTATCCGTCGGCTATGCCTTCAGGTATTCCTCGCGGCTCCCGAGCCAGCGTTTCAGATGGGCATCGACGGTCGCCGGATCTTCGCGCAGCAGCCGTTCGGCGACATTGCGCGCCTCTTCCACCAGCCACTGGTCGGTTTGCAGATCGGCAAAGCGCAGCATCGCCTGGCCCGACTGGCGCGCGCCGAGGAACTCGCCGGGGCCGCGGATTTCCAGGTCGCGCCGCGCGATCTCGAAGCCGTCGGTGGTTTCGCGCATGATCTTCAGCCGCTCCTTCGCGATCGGTCCGAGTGGTGATTGGTAGAGCAGTACGCATACGCTCTGGGCGGCGCCGCGTCCCACGCGTCCGCGCAGCTGGTGCAGTTGCGACAGGCCGAAGCGCTCGGCATGCTCGATCACCATCAGCGAGGCATTCGGCACGTCGACCCCGACTTCGATGACGGTCGTCGCCACCAGCAGGTGGATGCGCCCGGCGCTGAATGCCTCCATCACTTCCTGCTTCTCGGCCGGTTTCAAGCGGCCGTGCACGAGGCCGACCTGCAGGTCCGGCAGCGCCGCGCACAGCGTCGTCCAGGTGTCGGTCGCGGTCTGCAGCTGCAGCGCCTCGGACTCCTCTATCAGCGGGCACACCCAGTACACCTGCCGCCCCTCGCGCGCCGCCGCGTGCACGCGCGCGATCACTTCCTCGCGCCGGTTCTGGTCGACCAGGCGCGTGATCACCGGCGAGCGGCCCGGCGGCAGCTCGTCGATCACCGAGATTTCGAGGTCGGCGTAATACGTCATCGCCAGCGTGCGCGGAATCGGCGTGGCCGACATCATCAGCTGGTGCGGCACCAGCGCATGGCCCGCCTCGAAGCCCTTGTTGCGCAAGGCCAGCCGCTGGCTTACGCCGAAGCGATGCTGCTCGTCGACGATCACCAGTCCCAGCTGTTCGAACACCACGTCTTCCTGGATCAGCGCATGCGTGCCGATCACCAGTCGTGCGACTCCCGATTCGACCGCGTCGCGCGCCGCCTCCTTCTCCTTTTTCTTCAGGCTGCCGGTCAGCCAGGCAATCGGCACGCCGAGCGGCTCCAGCCATTGGGCGACCTTGCGGAAATGCTGCTCGGCGAGGATCACGGTGGGCGCCATCAGCGCGGCCTGATAGCCGCTGTCGATGGCCTGGGCGGCGGCCAGCGCGGCGACCACGGTCTTGCCGCTGCCCACGTCGCCCTGCAGCAGCCGCTGCATCGGGTAGGGCGCGGCGAGATCGGCGCGGATTTCGTCGAGCACGCGCTGCTGCGCGGCGGTCAGCCGGAACGGCAGGCGGGCGAGCAGTCCATGCGCCAGCTCACCTTCCACCGTCAGCGGCGGCGCGCCCTTGGTGCGGCGCGCGGCCTGCGCGCGCTTGAGCGACAGCTGCTGGGCCAGCAGTTCGTCGAACTTCATGCGCACCCAGGCCGGATGGCTGCGTTCGGCCAGCGCATGTTCGCTCACATCCGGCGGCGGATGGTGCAGCAGCCGCACCGAAGCTTCGAAAGGCGCCAGCTGCAGGGCCTGGCGCAGCTCGTCGCCGAGCGTGTCGCGCCAGTCCACGCGTGTCATCGCATTGGCGATCGCCTTGCGCAGGTAGGCCTGCGACAGGCCTTCGCCGGCCGGGTAGACCGGGGTCAGCGACTGCGGCAGCGGATCGCCCTCCTGCACCACCCGGTAGCTCGGATGCACCATCTCCGCACCGAAGAAACCGCTGCGCACCTCGCCGCGCACCCGAACACGGGTGCCGGGGGCGAGCTGCTTGACCTGGCTTCCGTAGAAATTCAGAAAGCGCAGCACCAGCTGCCCGGATTCGTCTGCGATCGTCACGACCAGCTGGCGCCGGGGACGATACTGCACTTCGCAGGACTGCACGGTGCCCTCGACCTGCGCGGTGCCGCCGCTCATGAAACCGGCCTCGCGTATCGGCAGCAGCCGGGTCTCGTCCTCGTAGCGCATCGGCAGGTGGAGCACGAGATCCATGTCGGTGCGCAGCCCGAGGCGCGCGAGCTTGTTCTCGGCGGTCTTCGCGGTCTGGGCGGGAGCGGGCGCGGCGGTCTTGCGCGAAGCAGCGGGCATCGGGAAACGGGCGGGCCGGCGTAAAATAGCGGGTTTGTTCGCAGCCGGCGTATGGGTGCCACAGTCAATGTAGGCAGTCATTGTACGGAATGCGTTCGCGGCTGTGCAATTCTGGCAATCCCTTGTTTCCATGTATTCGCTTTCCGATTTCGACTTTCACCTGCCCGAGGAACTGATCGCGCAGTTTCCGCTCCCCGAGCGCAGCGCCTCGCGCCTGTTGCAGGTGGAGGCCGACCGCCTGCTCGATCGCCGGTTCACCGACATCGCCGACCTGCTCGCGCCGGGCGACGTGCTCGTGTTTAACGACACGCGCGTGCTGAAGGCGCGCTTTTTCGGTGTGAAGGGAACCGGCGGCCGGATCGAGGCGCTGGTTGAGCGCGTGCTCGACGATCGTACGGTGCTGGCCCAGGTGCGCGCGTCCAAGACGCCGCAGCCCGGCTCGCGCATCCGCCTGGCCGATGCGTTTGACGTGACGGTGGGCGAGCGCGTTGGCGAATTCTTCACGCTTGCCTTCCCGTCCGATGTGTTCGCGCTGATCGATGCGCATGGCAGTCTGCCGCTGCCGCCCTACATCGAGCATGCCGCCGACGCGGTCGACGAGCAGCGTTACCAGACCGTCTATGCGAAGGAGCCGGGGGCGGTGGCGGCGCCCACCGCCGGCCTGCATTTCGACGAGGCGTTGCTGGAAACGCTGCGCGCGAAAGGCGTGGGGCAGGCGTTCATCACGCTGCACGTCGGCGCCGGCACGTTCCAGCCGGTGCGCAGCGAAAACCTCTCCGAGCACAAGATGCACAGCGAGTGGTACACGATTCCGCAGGCGACCGTCGACGCGGTGCGGACCGCGCAGGCGGCCGGGCGCAATGTGGTCGCGGTCGGCACCACCAGCATGCGCGCGCTCGAATCCGCTTCGCGCTCCGGCGCGCTGCGCGCCGGCAGTGACGATACCAATCTGTTCATCACGCCGGGCTACCGATTCAACACCGTCACGCAGTTGATCACCAATTTCCACCTGCCCAAGTCTACGCTCCTGATGCTGGTGTCGGCCTTCGCCGGCTATGACCGCATCAAGGCCGCCTACGCTCATGCGATCGAACAGCGTTATCGCTTCTTCAGCTATGGCGATGCAATGCTTCTGACCAGGAACACCGAATGCTGAAATTCGAACTGCTCAAGACCGATGGCCGCGCGCGCCGCGGCCGTCTCACGCTAAACCACGGCGTTGTCGAAACGCCGATCTTCATGCCGGTCGGAACCTACGGCTCTGTCAAGGCGATGTCGCCGCTGGAGTTGAAGGAGATCGATGCGCAGATCATTCTCGGCAACACCTTCCACCTGTGGCTGCGCCCGGGGCTCGATGTGGTCGGCAAGTTCGGCGGCCTGCATCGCTTCATCGGCTGGGACAAGCCCATCCTGACCGACTCCGGCGGCTTCCAGGTGTTTTCGCTGGGCGCGATGCGCAAGATCACTGAAGAAGGTGTGAAATTCGCATCACCGATCAATGGCGACAAGCTGTTCCTTTCGCCGGAAATCTCGATGCAGATCCAGAAGGTGCTCAATTCCGACATCGTCATGCAGTTCGATGAGTGCACACCCTATGCGATCGACGGGCGTCCGGCAACCGAGCAGGAAGCCGGCAAGTCGATGCGGATGTCGCTGCGCTGGGCGCGGCGCTCCCGTGACGAATTCGACAAGGGCGAAAACCCGAACGCGCTGTTCGGCATCGTCCAGGGCGGGATGTACGAGCACCTGCGCGACGAGTCGCTGGAGGGGCTTAAGGAAATCGGTTTCGACGGCTACGCGATCGGTGGCCTTTCGGTCGGCGAGCCGAAGCAAGACATGATGCGCGTGCTCGAGCATGTCGGCCCGCGTCTGCCGGCCGACAAGCCGCACTACCTGATGGGCGTGGGTACGCCGGAAGATCTGGTGGCGGCAGTGGCCAACGGCGTCGACATGCTCGACTGCGTGATGCCTACCCGCAACGCCCGCAACGGCTGGCTGTTTACCCGCTTCGGTGACATCAAGATCAAGAATTCACGCTACAAGGACGACGACCGGCCGCTCGACGAGAGCTGCGATTGTTACACCTGCCGCAACTTCTCGCGCGCCTACCTGTATCACCTGCACCGCGCTGGCGAAATCCTCGGTGCGCGCCTGAACACGATTCATAACCTGCATTACTACCTGCAGCTGATGCGCGAGATGCGCGCGGCCATAGACGCGGACCGCTTTGCCGACTTCGCAACGCGCTTTGCCGCAGACCGGGCGCGCGGCGCATGAAAACCGCAGTTTCCGGCAGGCTGCGCCGGCGGGGTGCCCGTGCTTGCGGGTGCTAAAATGCCGGCCTGATTTTCCCCAACCACTTCAATAAGAGGACACTGTGTTCATTTCCAACGCATACGCCCAAGCCGCAGGCGGAGCAGAAGCCGGCATGCTGAGCTTCCTGCCGATCATCCTGATGTTCGTCGTGCTGTACTTCCTGATGATCCGTCCGCAGATGAAGCGCCAGAAGGAACACCGGGCAATGATGGATGCGCTGACCAAGGGCGATGAAGTCGTCACTGCCGGCGGCATCGTCGGCCGCGTCACCAAGGTCACCGACGCCTATGTCACCGTCGAGATCAACGAAGGCAACGAAGTCTTGGTTCAGAAGAACGCCGTCGCCACCCTGCTTCCCAAGGGCACCATCAAGACCCTGTAAGGTCGAAGCGCTCACCGGGCGCGTCGCGTGCCCGGGCGGGGCTCCATCCTGCGCCCCGCTTTCTTTGTCAGTCGAGCCTTATGAATCGCTATCCTCTCTGGAAATACGCCATCATCGTCATCGCACTGGTGATCGGCGCGCTGTACACCGTGCCCAACTTCTTCGGCGAGTCTCCGGCGGTGCAGGTCAGCAGCGCCAAGGCGACCATCAACGTCGAGCCCGCCCTCGTGCAGCGGGTGGAACAGGTGCTGATCCAGGGAGGGGCGCCGCCGCAGCGCGTCTACTACGAGACGATCGGCACCCAGGGCACGATCCGTGCGCTGTTTGCCGATACCGATACCCAGTTCCGTGCACGCGCGCTGCTCGAGCGCGAGCTCAATGCGAATCCGGCCGACCCCACCTACCTGGTCGCGTTCAACCTGCTGCCCAATACTCCGCAATGGCTGCAAAGCCTCGGCGCGGCGCCGATGTATCTCGGCCTTGATTTGCGCGGCGGCGTGCACTTCCTCATGCAG
>DATLGF010000365.1:0-6957 GCA_035540575.1 Noviherbaspirillum sp. | reverse complement strand
CCTCCGCCTGCTGCATGTCGACCAGCTTGTCGATCTCCAGGATGGCCTTCTGGTTCAGTGGATCGACCTCTGAGGAAATCAGCTTGCCGGCCGCCTCGTTCGCATACTCCTTGACCTTCTCGATGGCCTGCCGGAACGGCGCCTCGGTCTGCGCGTCCAGCGCCTCGATGCCCTGGAGCAGCGCCTTCTCCTCCGGCGCGAGACCCAACGCGGTCAGCTTCTCGCTCGCCTCCTTGAAGCGCTTGCGCTGCACCAGCAGCTTGGCCTCCTCGCGCTCCATCTCCGGCGTGCTGTACTGCAGCCCGACATTGCGCATCGCGATCCCGCCCTCGAGGATGGCGCTGCGCATCGTGCCGGCAACCACCGCCTTCGCGTTCGCGTGGCGCATCCCTTCGGCGGCCGCGTGGCGGCTGGCGGTACTGGCCACGATATCGATGCCGACAACTGCCAGCAGCAGCACCAGGATGATGCCGAACCCGATGCCAAGCCGGGTGCCGATTCGAACGCTGCGTAGATTCATGCGGAGCCTCCCTCGCGCGTCGCGCGCGTGTTTTTGTTACTGGCAGTGTACGGGAGTCACTCCGGGGTGGGCAGATTTTATTGCCGTCTGGAAAACACGCACAAGCAGAACTGTCCGGCGCGTGTACACATCACCCCGCAACGCGGCGTGGGGCAGACTCGCAGCGGGAACCGGAAGCCGCCCCAAGACCACGGGAGCCGGCAAGTTACGTCGCTCAGGCCATGGAAGGGGCCCGGCTGAGGTCAATGACGAAGCGGGTCACCGCGGGTGCATGAAACCCGGACACCGGTCACCCTGCCTGATTTCAGGACAGGCACGACGCGTTGCAATTGCACATCAATGGAAGGCCGCGCAGGTGCGCAGCATCAGCCTGTTCTGCCGCACGCTCTCCGGCAGCAGCGGCTCGTCATCTTCGATCTCGGCCGGCGCGAATAAACGCGGCGCCCCGTTAGCCGGCGGCGCGACCACGCCGACGCCGGCGGGCAACGCGATCTCCTTGCCGGGGGGAAGGTCGCGCTCGCACGCGTACACGAGGCCGCCGCGGTCGCGGATCTCGGCGAGCAGCATGCGCGTATCGGCGCGCCCGGCATCGACAATGCGGCGCGCTTCGTCGCCCGCGGCGAGGATCCAGAATGGCGCGCCCTGCTGCTGCTCGTTGAGCGCCTGCGCCAGCGCCTGCTCGATGGTGAATCCCTGCCCCGCGACATAGACGCCGCCAACAGCAGTACGGTCTGCGGCCACGAGCCCGGACGCGGCCAGCAGCAGCGCCCCCAGGAAGCCATGCCAGATCGGAGCCAGCCGCAGGTTCAGCATCGCCCCGATCCTTAAAGGGAGCGGTCGGCGCTGAGGCTTTCCGCGCGTTCAGCCTCGATCACTTCCAGCGTGAGGGCAAGCACCGTATCCATCGTCGACAGGTGCATCAGGAACCATTGTTCCAGCAGGTCGGTCGCTTCGCGGCCGGATGCGTAGTCGCCACCCATCACGCGTGCAGCGACATGATGCAGGGCCCCAAGTACGCGCGCGTGCTGTTCGCGGTGCACATGCAGGCCGGGGAAATCGATGTCTTCCATCAACGCTTCCTCCTCCTGGAAGTCGCCCTCCATACGGACGACCATGGAGTGGAAGGCCGGGCCGAAGTGCGCATCCGGAATCTCGCGCAGCCTCTCCAGCTCGCGCATGAAGGCTTCGTGGGCTCGATCGAGACGGGGAATGCCCAGCCGCATGTCCGGCGACCAGTTGACGGTACTCATTGGATCTCTCCTCGGGTAACGGCACTTCAATGCGGAAGCCCTGCGCATGGCAGGCTCACTTCCGAATTGAAGGCAGAATCCCTGTGCCTATCGATATACCATGACAGGTATTGACGAATTTGCCAGTACTTTTTGCGTTTCGCTGCCAATGAACAGCCGGCTCAGTCCTTTGCGCCCGTGGGACGCCATGAAGATCAGGTCGCATCCCTGCTCGGCCGCTGTCTTCACGATTTCATCGTACGGCGCATGCGACTGCGCAACCACCGTGGAGCAAGAGACGCCGGCATCGGCCGCGGCGGACGCGATACGGTTGACATGCTCCTGTGCAAGCGCACGCGCGCGCTTCTCGAAATCCTCGCGTTCGTCGACGAAAGCCGTCTCTGCCAGTGGCGCGAACGGATACGGTTCGGCGACGCACAAGGCGACTATCGCGGCACGCTGCTGGGCCGCGAACGCGACGGCTGCCCGCCCCGCCCTCTCCGACAGTTCGGAGCCGTCCGTCGGGACCAGAATCTTGCTGAACACCATTCCTCCCGGCAGAAGACGACGCCATGACAATACGGGGCCCGCACTTCCGTCTCTTGAAGGCGAACCGGCACGCAATCCGACGCGGCAAACCTGCCCGGGTTCCCGCGCCCGGACTTGAGCTGGATCAACGAAATGCGGCGGCAACCGGCGCACTCTCCATCCATCCGTTTGCTTCAGGACACGCACATGTTCAAGAAATTCCTTGTCCCCACCGATGGCTCCACCCAAAGCGCGAAAGCCGTCCAGGGCGCGATACAGCTGGCCGGCCAGGTCGGCGGCAGCCTCGTCGCGCTCGCCGTGGTCGAACCGTATCCATTTCCGGCTATCTCGGAGAGCCCGTATGCCGGCGGATCAGCCGCGTATGAGGAGCGCGCGCTGGACCTGGCGAAGGATCATGTGGAGCAGGTGGCGGCCGCCGCGGCGAAGGCCGGTATTCCATGTGAAACCGTGGTCTTGCATGGCCTGTATCCGCATGAAGAAATCGTCGCAGCGGCCCTCGGGCGCAGCTGCGACGCGATTCTGATGGGCACGCACGGACGGCGCGGAATCAGCCGCCTGTTCGCCGGCAGCGAGACGCAGAGCGTGATCGGGCAGTCCCCGATACCGGTCATGGTGTTTCGGTAGGCGTGAAAAAAGCCGGACCATGGTCCGGCTCTTCGCATATGTGATGGGTCGCGCTCAGGTCGACGTGCGCCGCTTCGTCTGCTGCTGCGGCTTGTTCGGCTTCTTGCCGTTGCTCACGCGCACGACAGCCGGCTTCGCGGCACGCGCCTGCGGCGCGGCGCGCGGCGCCGCGGCGACCGGCGACTCCCCGTTCAGGTATCGCTGCACGTTCTCGGCATCCAGCATGCGGGCAGCGCTCTCGCTCGCGTTGAGCAGCACCACGATCACGTGGCGGCCCGCGGACTGGAAGCGCATCACGAGGCAACGCCCTGCTTCCCGGGTGAAGCCGGTCTTCGAAAGCAGGATGTCCCACCCGTCGCGGCCGATCAGGCGATTGGTATTGCGATACTCGACCGTGCGTCCGTTCATGTCCATCATCTCGCCGAGGCCGGTCGACATGCGACTGATCTCCGGATAGGCGGACGCCGCCGCCACCATGCGCAACAGATCGAGCGCGGAGGAACGGTTGTTCGGCGACAGGCCGGTCGGCTCTTCGATGTAGGTGTCGCGCATGCCGAGTTCGCCGGCCTTGCGGCGCACCGCTTCACGGAAGCCCGCATGTCCGCCAGGGAAGGTGCGGCCGAGCGCGGCGGCGGCGCGGTTGTCCGACGACATCAATGAAAGCTCGAGCAGGCTCTTGCGCGTCAGGACCACGCCGACCGGCACGCGGGAGGAACTGAACTTGAGCGTATCGACGTCGGTTTCGGTGATCCGGATCGGCTCGTCCATGTCCAGGCCCGCATCGAGCACCACCATCGCCGTCATCACCTTCGTCAGCGACGCGATCGGCACCACCGTGCTGGCATTTTTCTCAAGCAGTATCTTCCCAGTTTCCTCTTCATAAACGAGGACGTGCTGGGAACTGAATGGCAACGCGAATGCGGACGCGGAGAGGCAGAGGAGCAGCGCCGTCAGGGTTCTTCTGATCATTCCTGGTGCACACGGAAAAGATTGTTACGTGGCACCAATCATAGCGCGTTAATGCAGCGCAATGCATTGAGGAAAATACTAGATCAGGGAAATATTTCTGAATGTTGCGGAGAAACCTTGAAGCCTTTTCAAGGCTTGACGAGGGGACATTGCCGTGCCGAAATGAAACAACGCTTCGGCGGTCAGAAAAGAATGCGGGCGTCCGCCTCGGCGAGGGTCTTGCACCCGCACAGCGCCATCGCGATCTCCAGCTCGTCGCGCAGCAGCCGCAGCACATGCGAAACACCGATGGCGCCGGCATTGGCCAGCCCGAACACGTAAGGCCGCCCGATCATGACCGCGTCCGCCCCCAGCGCGATGGCCTTGATGACATCGGTGCCGCGCCGGATGCCGCCATCCACCAGAACTGCCGCATCGGCGCCGATTGCTTCCCGTACGCGCGGGAGTACGGCGCAGGTCGGCGGCATCGTGTCGAGCGTGCGCCCGCCGTGGTTGGAGACGATCACGCCGGCCGCGCCGAGCCGCAGCGCCTCGCGCGCGTCCTCCTCGTGCATGATTCCCTTCAGAAGAATCGGCAGCCGCGTGCATGATTTCAGCCACTCGATGTCGGCCCAGGTCGGCGCCGACGTCAGCAAGCCATCGAACATCCGGCTTTGTTCCGGTCGTAGCGCAAGCGCTGGAGGGGCCGTGAGACCTGCGAGATTGACAGCCGAAATGCCCACGGGAAGGCGGAAGCCGGCGCGCAGTTCGCGGTCACGCACGCCGCTGCTGGGTGCATCGACCGTCACGACCAGCGCTTCGTATCCCGCCTGTTCGACTCGTTTCACCAGTTCGCGCGTGAAGCCGCGGTCGTGCTGGATGTAGAGCTGGAACCAGAGCGGACCGCGCGAGGCTTCACCGAGACAGGCGGCAGCAATCTGCTCGAGCGGCATGCTGGCCTGGGAACTGAGCACCATGCCGGCGCCGTGCGAGGCGGCGGCATAGGCGGCGGCCAATTCGCCATCCGGATGCGCGATGCGCTGGTAAGCGACCGGCGCCAGCAGTATCGGATGCGCCAATGTGCGACCGAGCAGCGTGGTGCGCGTATGACCGCCGACCAGATTGCGCAACACACGCGTGCGCAGCTGCATGCCGTCCCAGCCGCTGCGGTTCGCGCGTAATGTGATCTCGTCCCCTGCACCCCCGCTGAAGTAGGCCCAGGCATTGGCGTCCAAGTGCTCGCGCGCCTGTTGTTCGTGATCGGCCAGCGTGACCAGGCCGGGCGGAAGCGTTTCCACGGCGGGCAAGCGCTTCATGTGTCAGCCCACATGCGCAGGAGGTTGTGATAGGTGCCGGTGAGCTGCACCACCGAGGGATCCTGCTCGCCGAGCGCGGTGCGCAGCTTGAGCAATGCCATGTCCATCTCGAACAGCAGGCTGCGCTGCTCACCCGATCGCACCATGCTTTCTATCCAGAAGAAACTGGCCAGGCGCGCACCACGCGTGACCGGCGTGACCTGGTGCAGCGTGGTGCCCGGGTACAGCACCATGTCGCCGGCAGGCAGCTTCACGCGCTTTTCGCCCAGTGCATCCTGGATCACCAGTTCCCCGCCATCGTACTCGTCGGGTTCGGCGAGAAACAGTGTGCAAGACAGGTCTGTGCGCACCCATTGCCCGGAATTGCGCGAATGAAGAACGGCGCCGTCGATGTGAGCGCCGTAGTGGTTGCTGTCGCCGCTGTAGCGGTTGAACAGCGGGTTGAATATCTTGCGCGGCAGCGCCGCCGAGAAGAACAGCGGGTCGCGCTGTACCGCCGCCAGGATCATGGCCTGCAACTGCCGCGAGAGCTCGCTGTCCTGTGCCAGTTGCTCGTTGTTCTTGCGGGCGACCGCCTGGCCGCCCGCGCTGCTGCGCCCGTCGATCCAGGCCGTACTGTCCTCGAGTAACGAACGCGCCGTGGCGAGTTCCTCCCGGGTCAGGATGTTTTTCAAGCGCAGCAGCATGCCGGGCCTCTTAGAAGTTTGCCTTGAGCGTCAACTGTACACGCCGCGGCGCCCCCGGGCCGTAAAAGCCACGGTAGAGCGTGTCGGCATACAGCTTGTCCGTCAGGTTACTGACGTTCAGACGCGCGGACCAGGTTTGATCGAAGGTGTACTCGGCCATGGCATCGGCAACAACGAAACCATCGGCCGTCATGTGGCGGGCACCCTCGGGATTCTGCGATCCGCGATAGGTCAGTCCGGCTCCGACGCGCAGCTGCGGCAGCACGCGGTAGGTGGTCCACAGGCTGCCACTGTAGCGTGGCGTCAGCGCCGGACGATCCCCGGCGACCTGGAAGCCCGTGCCGGCTGCATTGAGGGTCCTGTTGCTTCGGTCGATACTTGCGTCGGGAATCCACGTGTGATTGAAGAAGACTTCCCATTGCGGCGTGATGCGGCCGGCGAGATTCAGCTCGATGCCAGCGGCATGTCGCTTGCCTGACAGGAGAACCACTTGCACATCCGGGTCGGTATTGCGTTCGTTGTACTTCTCGCTATAGAACGCCGCAACGCCGAGTGACGCACGATTGTCGAACAGCTCCCACTTGCCGCCAATTTCGATATTCCGGCTCTTTTCAGCGGGCGCCTGCGCCTCCAGTTCTGCCATCGATCCTGGCGCCGGAGCACCCGGCGTGAACTGATAGGTGTCGGCGGCCGTGTTATACGAGGTGCCGTAGGACGCGTAATACGAAGACAAGGGATTCGGCTGGTACAGTGCGCCGACGCGTGGCGACCAGAGGTTCTCGCTGCGTTCGTTACTCCCCCCGGCAACCGTCTGGTAGGAGGCGGTGAAGCGGTCGAAGCGCAGGCCGCCGAGCAGCTTCACGGTAGGTGTAATGCTTACCATGTCCTGCACGTACAAGCCGATGTTGCGGGCATCGAAGGTATTGAACGGCGGCTCGCCGCGGGTGTCTGCGCGCCAGGCGCCATCATTCGGCGTTCCGACCGTGGTCGTCAACCCGCTGGGAGGGCCTGCGAAGTTGTTGTTGCGCCTGGCATCCTCCTGGTACACGTCGAGGCCGGCGAGAATCTGGTGCTCGCGGCCGCCC
>DATLGF010000364.1:0-5393 GCA_035540575.1 Noviherbaspirillum sp. | reverse complement strand
GGGCCAGCTTCAGCACTTCGCGCAGGTAGACGGCGAAGTCGTCGCTCATGCGGTCGGTCTGTTCGTAGGTGAGCGTGCCGTACATCCCGTTCGGCATCACGCAGGTGAAGGCCTTCTGCTTCGCGTAGGCGCGCGACGCCGCGCTCACCATCGCCGGCAGGCTGGCTGCGGGCGGCGTTTTCAGTTGCCAGTCGATGTTTTTGTAGCGCCCCACCCAGGGCGAGTGATCGAAAACCGTTGAAGCGGTCATGGGAAAGCCCTCCTCCTTCCGTATGTTGTCTTTTGCGCCACCCCGGGCAGCAGGGCGGCGAGCCGACTGGTGATGTTCGACGGCGCACCTTGTACCAGGTTTTGCGCCATCGCGTACTTTACCTGTGCAACTCGTCGGACCGCGGAATTTTATTAGAGTGCCAACTCGATCGCGCAACAGGCGTCACCTGCATGCGCGGCCGCGTCCCGCTATCATCGTGCTTCGGCACAGCCGACATGGGACCCTGACAAAAGTGAAACCTCTGCTCATCATCAAGGTTGGCGATGCGCTGCCAGTCGCGCGCGAGCGCGGCCACGATTTCGAACACTGGATTGCGGCCGGTTTCAGGATTGCGGCTTCGAAGGTGCGGATCGTGGATGCGCGGCGCGCGTGCGACCTGCCGGACCCGGGCCTGCTCGCGGGCGCGGCCGTGACTGGGTCTGCGGCGATGGTGACGGACCGCGAACCGTGGAGCGAGTCGCTCGTGCCATGGCTGCGGCACGCGGTCGAGGCAAGGCTGCCAATCCTGGGCATTTGCTATGGCCACCAGCTGCTGGCCCACGCGCTCGGCGGAGAAGTTGCCTATCACCCGCGGGGCATGGAGATCGGTACCGTGCAGATCCGCAAGACCGCTGCCGCCGTCGATGATCCTCTGTTCGCATCGCTTCCCCGGATCTTCCCGGCCCAGGCGGTGCACAGCCAGACCGTGCTCGGCTTGCCGGCAGGCGCCGTGCGACTTGCGGAAAACGAGCACGACGCGCATCACGCATTCCGCTTCGGCGCGTGCGCCTGGGGTGTGCAGTTCCATCCGGAGTTCGACGCCGAGGCGATGCACGGCTACATAGACAAGTTCGCCACCGATCTCGCCGCGCGCGGGCGATCCCCGGAAGACCTGCGCGCGCAGGTCGGGATGACCGCGCAGGCCGCAAGCATCCTGCAGCGCTTTGCCCGCCTGGCCCTCGACGCTTGAGTCGCTGCTCCCCCCAGGTGCTGCCGCGCACACCTCTTCGGGACCGCTACTGGCGCGCGAGCGCACGCGTCGGACCGATCGGGTAAGCGTGCTGCTCGGCACGCCGGTTCAGGTTGTCGATGCGTGCCCGCAATTCCGGATGGGATGCAAAGTAATGGCCGAGACCTACCGGCGCCTCGCCGGCGCGTCGGTGCAGCGCCTCGAAGAACTCGGTCGCGCCACCGACGTGCCCGTAGTGGCAATGCAGGATGTCGAGGGCGGTGTTGTCGGCGGCCGTTTCCCGCGCCTGCGAGTGGCGTGCCATGCCGAGCTGGTTGGCCGGCACGAGGATCTGGGTGAGGTCCGAGTGGGTGCCGGTCAGCGTGATCGAGATCGCAAGCAGCAGCAGCGTGCGTCCGAGTCCGCGCAGATGATCGCGGTTTTTCAGGTGGGCAAGCTCATGCGCGAGAACGAAGGCTAGTGCGTTCTCGGTCTCGATCTTGTCCAGCAGCCCGGAAAACACCAGGATGTGCGCACCGGGTAATACGCCCGCATTCGGCTGTTCCGCCTTCACCAGTTGCAGCGTGACCGGATACGGCAGGTCCGCGCAGGCGCGCAGTTCGTCGACCATCCGTTCCAGTCTCGCCTGCATCTGCGGCGCATGCGGCTTGTGTTGCGGGTAGGAGACGCGCAGTGCGCGATGGATGCGCGCCTCCGCCTGCGCGCTCATGTGGTCGACCGCGAGATCGACCGCCAGACCGAGCACCCAGAACAGGGCCAGCGCGGCAATCGAGAGGCCCGCGAGGATCAGGAAAAACTCGCGCACCGGCTTGCGGTGCGAGACGTTGTCGTTCTGTTCCGGGAGGGCCGGCTTGTATTTCATTCGCGCGTATCGAAGTAGAGCGCCGTGCCGTAGGCCAGCACTTCCACCGAGCCGAGGGCGCGGCCTCCGCCGCCGGAGATCGTCGCGGTCTCCAGGCGCAGGTTAATCACCTGGCCCGCACCGGGGCAGCTTTCCTTCAGGCGCAGCACCGCCTCGCGGCGCGCCCGGTCGACCAGGGTCTCATAGGATTGCACGCGGCCGCCGACGATGCCGCGCAGGCCGGCGGCGATCCGCTTGAAGAAGTCGACCGAGATCACGACGCTGCCGTGGACCAGTTCGGCGCGCGCGACCGGTCCCGGCGGATCGACCGGGGTGCGCGCATTGGTTGCCGGCAGCGCCAGGAGCGCGCGCTCGCGCGCTTCGATCGACCGGTAATGCCTGCGTTCTGCGCGCTGGCCGAACACATAGCCAGCGACCAGCAGCAGCAGCCAGAGAACAATGGCTTCCATGGCGGCCTACTCCACCGTCACTGCGGTGCCGTAGACGTAGATTTCGGCGGCGCCGGCGGCAACGGCCGACGTGGAGAAACGCACGTTGACGATGGCGTTCGCGCCGATCTGGCGCGCCTGGGATTGCATTCGCTCGATCGCATCGCGGCGCGCGTCTTCGAGCAGCTCGGTATAGCCCTTCAGCTCCCCCCCGACGATGTTCTTCAGGCTGGCCATGATGTCGCGTCCGACATGCTTGGCGCGCACCGTGCTGCCGGTGACCACGCCATGCACCGCGGTGATGGTCTTGCCCGGAACGGTTTCGATATTGGTCATGAACATGGATGATCCCTGTGAGTGTGGCGGCTGCGTCGACAGGGTGCGATTGTAATGGCAAGCCGGCCGCATGGCGAAAATGGCAATGCGGGCATTTCCTGCCGCCGGCGGCGGCAGGATGGGTGTCGACCCGGCTCAGCTATCGCGGGGCCGTGCAGGGGCGGCAATCAGCGATGCGGGTAGCCGTGGTCTTCCCGGCGCTCCCGTTCGCTGGGCCAGCGTGCGAAGGCAAAGATCCAGAGCGCCAGGATGTTGACCAGGGGGATCAGCGAGAGCAGGGCCCAGGCGCCGGAGTAGCCGGCCTTGGAGATGATGCGCCAGAGCGGGATCAAAAATACCAGCCAGAAGAACAGGACGCCCAGTCCCTGCCAGAACGTGAATGCCTCAGCGGACATGTTTCCTCCTTAATCGCAATATCGCTTAGGTGGGAAAACGGGACGGCAGTTTTAGGCAGCCGGGTTGCGCTTGACGAAGAACAGCGTCGCCCCTACCGCCATCAGCACGCCGCCGAAGAAACGGTTCTGGCTGCGCGCGGCCCTGGCGCTGGCGAGCCAGTGCTGCATCGAGGAGGCGGCGAACGCGTAGCCGTGCATCACGACGAGGTCGATCGCCACCGAGGTTGCTCCAAGGATCAGGAGCTGGGGCAGCAGCGGGGCGTGCGGCGAGATGAACTGCGGCAGCATGGCGACCGCGAACACGATGCCCTTGGGATTTGTTGCGTTGGTGAGGAAGCCGGTCAGCACCCGCTTGCGCAATGAAGGTACCACGGTGCCGTTTCCCATGGGACCCGCGGAAACCGCGGCTGCCGGGCTGCGCCACTGCGTGAAGCCGAGCCAGATCAGGTAGAGCGCGCCCACCACCTTGACCACGCTGAATGCGAACTCGGAAGCGAGCAGGACCGAGCCGATGCCGGCGCCTGCGATGAAGGTGAGCAGCAGCAGGCCGCCCTGCAGGCCGAGGATCGTCGCGCTGGCCTTGCGCACGCCGTAGGAAAGGCCGTGCGACATGGCCAGCACCGCCCCGGAGCCGGGCGAAACCGCAATCAGCGCGGATGCGAAGACGAAGGTGATCCAGGTGGAGAAACTCATGCGCGGGCGGTGATCCGGGAGGGAGCCCGGATTATAGCGAGGGCGCGTCCGCGCTGCCGGCCCCTGGCCTCTGCCCTGGTGTCTGTCCCTGCCGGCTTACTGGCTCCACCCGCGGTTCAGGTGCGATTCGTCGATTTCCACTCTCAGCACGTCGAAGTGTCCGTCATAGTAGCCGCGCGAAGCCGCCACTTCACACGCCTCGTCGGTGCTGAGGAAGTGTCCGGCCTGGGTGGGGTCGCTGGTTAGGGAGACGTCCCCGGCGAACGGGTACAGATAGCCTTCCCGGGTGCGGACAATATAGGCGTGCATGATCAGTGGTCTCCTGGAATGTCTGCCGTGCGGATAGTCGAGCGTAAACCGCACTGATCGTGCTTGCGCAAAGTCATGAGTGGCGCGCGACGCTGCACCGCACGCACCACGAGCAGGTATCGTAGCGCCCTATTGAGCGAAGTCCATGAGTGCCGGACGGGGAAAAACCAATCGTCCTTTTCATGCGTCTGGCGTTGGGGCCGGATCGTCCGTTCCACCCCACCATTCATTTCCACACCGGATACAGGAGCGTTTCATGAACATGAACATATCGCCCCGGGCGGCAGGCGTCCGCGGTTTCACCTCGCGCGCCGTCTCGGTCATCTTGCTCGCCGTATTGCCGATGGTCAGCGTGTCCGCGCTCGGCGACACGCCGCGCCTCGATGTGCCCTATGTCCCGACGCCCCAGCCGGTGGTCGACCGCATGCTTGAGCTGGCGCAGGTGACGGACAAGGACGTGGTGTACGACCTCGGCAGCGGCGACGGCCGCATCGTGGTCACCGCGGCGCGCGAGTACGGCGCCAGGGGCGTGGGCATCGATCTCAACCCGCAGCGGGTGGCCGAGGCGCGCGCCAATGCGAAGGAGGCGGGCGTGCAGGACCGGGTTGAATTCCGCGTCGGCGACCTGTTCCAGACCGACCTGTCCGAAGCCACCGTTGTCACCCTCTATCTGCTCACCAGCGTGAACTACAAGCTGCGCCCGCAGCTATGGCGGCAGTTGCGGCCCGGTACGCGCGTGGTGTCGCACGCGTTCGACATGGGCGACGAGTGGCCGCCGGAGAAGGTCGAGCGTGTCGGCGGCAGCACGATCTACTACTGGACCATCACCGAAGACCACAAGCGGCGCGTCGCGGCCGGCAACTGAAGTCACAGCGCAAGCCGGCGGCCCCCGGGGGGCTCGGTCCGCTTTTCCTACGCCGCTGGCTTTCCCGGCATCGGCAAAAATCCATGGGTGCAGCTGTTTCCAATTGGAAACAGCTTCCGCTATGATGCCTGCCACATATACAGGCTTCCTGCGGATGACCCATGTTTGGCTGGTTTCAGCGCCTGATCGGCGCACCTTCACGTCCCGAGACACCGGCGCTGCCGACAGTTTCGCTTGCGCCGCCTGAAAAGCCCGCCGCGCCGGCCGCGGCGCGTGAGGACCTGT
>DATLGF010000363.1:0-2336 GCA_035540575.1 Noviherbaspirillum sp. | reverse complement strand
CCCATGATGCCGTTGATGCCGTCACCCGGGTAGCCGAACACGCGGCGAATGCCCCATTCATGCAATCGTTTCAGCAGGAAATCTCCGACGGTGTCTGCCATGACGTTCTCTCCTTGTGCGTGCGCGTCCCCGGTATGGGACGGTTCCGGAAAAGAACAATGGTTTTGCAAGGGATGTGCCATTGCGGATGCGCAGGCGGGACAGGGACCGTGCGCGCCGCGAGGGGAAAGAATTACCGTGCGCCGGTAATTACTCCACGGCTTTGCGCGGAACTCGCCGGGAGATGGGGGGCCCAAATCTTCAGTTACACGAGGAGGGCACCATGCCTGACGAGAAGGAAGGAATCGACAAGAGCGGCGGGGATTACCTGCCGGCGGACGAGGCGGCGAGGCTGACGGGCGCAGAACAGGAGCGCCGCAGCCGGGAGGGGCGTGCGGCGGCGCCGCATCGCATCCAACAGGTGCCGCGCGAACAGATGGAGCGTTCCGTGCCGCCGCCACGGGATCCCGACGATCCGCTCTCCCGATGAGCGGTCCGGCATGCGGCCGCGCAGCGGAGCGGCGGGAGATTTCCCGATGCGGCGCGCCGTGCATGCCGGCATCACGAACCAGGAGGCTGCGATGCTACACAGCGCAAGGAATCTGAAGGGTTTTGCCGTGGTCGCCACGGACGGCAGCATCGGCAAGATCGACGACGTGTATTTCGACGACGAGAAGTGGGTGATCCGCTACGTCGTCGTCGACACCGGCGGCTGGCTCACCGGCCGCAAGGTCCTGCTGTCACCGATGTCGTTTCGCGACGCGGACTGGCAGGGGCGCAAGATGATGGTCAACCTGACCCGGGACAGGGTCCGGAACAGTCCCGGCATCGATACGCACAAGCCGGTGTCGCGGCGCCAGGAAGGCGCGCTCTACGAGTACTACGGCTATCCGTACTACTGGAGCGGCCCCTATGCCTGGGGCTATGCGGCGATGCCGGCTGTCACCGAGCAGGAGGTGTTCGATTCCCCGGAGCGCCAGCACACGCGCGAGGCCATGGAACAGACCAGTGACGAGGACATGCATCTGCGCAGCTGCGCAGACGTCACCGGCTATGCGATCCACGCGACCGACGACACGCTCGGCCATGTCGATGATTTCCTGTTCGACGAACAGGACTGGTCGATCAGGCTGGTATTGGTCGACCCGCGCGACTGGTGGCCGAACAAGGACGTGATGGTGCCGCCGGAACGCATCGTCCACGTGAACTGGGAGGACGGCACGGTCGACGTGAACATGTCGCGCGCCGAAATCGAAAGCAGCCCGGAGTACGACCCGGACCACCCGCCGCCCTCTACGCTGCAGGAAGCGCGCGCGCATCGCCCGCACGAAGGCGACCAGCAGCCCAGGCTGTGAATTGAGCCGTAAAAACGCGCCATGCGCCTGCTGCTGGTCGAGGACGACCCGATGATCGGCGCGGGCGTGCGCCGCGGGCTGCAGCAGGACGGCTTCGTGGTCGACTGGCTGCGCGACGGGCGCAGCGCCGAATCCGCGTTCGATCCTTCGCTGCACGAACTGGTCCTGCTCGACCTCGGGCTGCCGGGAAGGGACGGTATCGAGGTCCTGACGAAATTGCGCAGGCGGGGCGAGACCGTGCCCGTGCTGATCATGACCGCGCGCGACGCGGTGGCCGACCGCGTGGCCGGTCTCGATGCCGGCGCCGACGACTACCTCGTCAAGCCCTTCGACCTCGAAGAACTGGCCGCGCGCATCCGCGCCTTGCTGCGCCGGCGTGCCGGACGTGCCGAGATGGTGCTCCAGCACGGTCCGCTGACGCTGGATCCGGCGCGCCACGAGGCCACGCTCGACGGCGTGCCGCTGGCGCTGTCGGCGCGCGAGTTCGCGCTGTTGCAGGCGCTGCTCGAACGCCCCGGTGTGGTGATGTCGGTGGCCGCGCTGCAGGACAAGCTGTACGGCTGGGATGACGAGGTCGGCAGCAATACCATCGAGGTCTATATCCATGCGCTGCGCAAGAAGCTCGGGCCCGGCTTCATCAAGAACGTGCGCGGCGTCGGGTACATGATCCCGGAATGAGGTCGATCCGCCGCACGCTGCTGCTCTGGCTGTATGCGGGCCTGTCGCTCGGCATTGCCGCCGCCGCGGCAGTGCTTTACTTCCAGGCACGCGCCGAAACCAATCGCATCCTCGATTTCCAGATGCAACAGCTCGCCTGGTCCTTGCCCGGCCAGCCGTTCGCACCGATCACGCCGGAGCGGCGCACGCTGCCGGCGCTGCCGGAGGGCGCGATCCTGATTCAGATCTGGGACCGTAACGGGGTGCGCATCTACTACTCCCACG
>DATLGF010000362.1:0-3056 GCA_035540575.1 Noviherbaspirillum sp. | reverse complement strand
GGTCAGGCTTTTCCGCAGCCGCTTCCGGGAGAACGATGCCGGACGCAGTCTTGGTTTCCTGGTCGAGGCGCTTGACGATGACGCGATCGTGCAAAGGACGAAGGTTCATACAAACTCCTTAAAATCAATAGGTTATGTTTTATTTTGCAGCAGGGAGGTGCAGCAAAAGCGGTTTCACGGCGCCAGTCCTGCCGCTCGGGAAAGTGGTCCGAAGAGAAGTTGTTAGCACTCTACCCCGGCGAGTGCTAAGTATATGGGTGGGGTTTTATTTTTTCAAGGCGGGAAGAATCGGTGAACCGCGATGGTCTGCGAAGGAGCCGCGGAGGGGGTTGATCCTGCGCAAACAGGCTATTCGGGCTTGTGTGCCGTTACGGCCGTCCGTATCTCGCGCAGCTTGGCCTTCACGCGGCGCGCGTTTTCATTGCCGATGCGCCACATGAGCTTGTGCCCGGCAGACGCCGATTCCAGTGCCGGATCGGCGTAGCGGTAGAACACATGCGGCTGCACCAGCTGCGGCGGACCACTGAGCTCCGGCGCGGCGAGCATGTGGTCGATCACCGCGACGAGGCGGTCGTTGAAATACGCATTCGGATAGCCGAGGTCGCGGTAGGCATCCTGGAATAACGGGTAGAAGCGCGCATAGACCTGGGTAAAACGTTCGACGTTGACCGCTTCCAGGGCGCGCACGTAGGGCGTGTAGCGCTTGGCGTTGTCGGGCGCAATCCTGACCGTGTTGCCCTCGTGCTGCACGAGGAAGCGTCCCTGCGCGGGCTGGATCGGCCGCAGGCGGTCCGCGACGACTTCGCGCGGCAGGTTGTCGACGGTGACGACGATGCGGCGCACAAGGCTCTGCGGCTGATACAGCGCGCGGAAGGTGCGCGGGCCTACCAGGCTGCTCAGGGCGGATTCGAAGCTCGGGTCGCTCTCGTCGAGCTGGGGCAGGGGCTCGGCCGGTGCTTCGGCTGCGGGCACTGGATAGCGGATCGCCGGTTCATCAATCGCATCGTCCGGCGGCGCCTCAGACCGCGGCGTGATCTGTGGCTCGAAGCGGGTGCGCTCCTGCCAGAACAACAGGCCGACGATCAAGCCGGTCAGGATGACCAGCGTGGTAATTATTGCGGCGGTTCGGCTCATCGGATCTCTCCCGCAAGGCATGTTGCGCAGGGGTAGCTGTGCGACTATGCCACCCGCTCACATTCGGGTGTGGAGCGGCATCAAGCGCGCGTCAATATAAGCGGGTCAATACCCGCGCTTCACATCAATGACGCCGGCGACCTGCTCCCCGCGCTCGATTGAACGGATCCGGTCCGCAATCTGGCGCACGCTCGGCTCCCGTTCTGTCAGCGCGGAAACATGCGGCGTGAGCGTGATACGCGGGGAATTCCAGAACGGGTGGTCTGCCGGCAGCGGCTCGTCGCGAAACACATCCAGCGTGGCCCATCCGACCTGCCCCGCATCCAGCGCTTCCAGCAGATCCGCTTCGATCACATGCGCGCCGCGCGCCACATTGATCAGGTGCGCTCCGCGCGCCAGCCGGGCAAGGTTCGCGCTATTCAGGATGCCCGTGGTTTCCCGGGTCAGCGGCAGCATGTCGACCAGCACGTTCAATCTATCCAGGAAGCCGGGCAGTTCGGCATCTCCCGCGAAGGCGCTGACGCCGTCCAGCGTCTTGCGGCTGTTGCTCCATCCGCGCACCGGAAAGCCGTACTGCGCCAGTGCGGTAGCCACACGCGCGCCGAGCGCGCCCAGGCCCATCACGCCGATCCGGTAGGAAGTTCGGTCCGGAATCGCCAGGGCATGCCAGGCGTGCCGGCGCTGCAGGTCCTCGTATTCGTCGAATCGGCGGAAGCGCCGCACCACCGCATGCGTCACGTATTCCACCATCTGCACGCCCATGCCGGCGTCATCGAGCTTGATGACCGGTACCTGCGGGGCAAGCAGGCCGGGCTCGTCGCGCAGCAGCTGGAGGATCGCGTCGACGCCTGCGCCGAGATTGAAGACGGCCTTCAGGCCCGCACGTCCGCGCAGGAGTTCCGGCGGAGGTTTCCAGACCAGCGCATAGTCGGCTGGCGCATCGTCTCCCGTCTGCCAGACGCGTACCTGCGCTTGCGGCAGTTCGCGCGCGAGATCGGCCAGCCACGGGGCCGGATCGCCGGACGGCATGTGGAAGAGGATGCGCACGTGCCGCCTTATTTCGCGAACAGCTTGCTCATGTCGGCGAAGCCCTTGACCTCGATGGCATTGTTGCTTGGATCGAGGAAGAACATCGTCGCCTGCTCGCCGGGCTGGCCGGCAAAGCGGATCTGCGGGCGCATCACGAATTCGATGCCGGATTTTTCCAGCCGGTCGGCCAGTGCGCGCCAGTCTTCCATTGTCAGTACCACGCCGAAATGCGGAATCGGTACCTGCTTGGCGTCGACGTGGCCCTGGCCCGCGTGCACGGTCTTGGCGCCGACGAAATGGGTGACGATCTGATGGCCGTAGAAATCGAAGTCGATCCAGTCAGGCGAACTGCGGCCTTCCGCACAGCCGAGCACTTCGCCGTAGAAGTGGCGGGCGGCGTCGAGATCGTGAACGGGAAAGGCGAGATGAAAGGGGGGAATGGCAGCCATGTGAGTCCTTGTTTCATGTTCTGCCGCGTGGGAGCGGCGCGCCTACAGTGTAAGGCCAGACGCGCCTTCCTGCTTTTTGCGCACCCGTCCCGGCACCGGCAGGGTGCCGGGAATCCGCTCAGACGAGCACGACTTCCACGTTTATATTGCCGCGCGTGGCGTTCGAGTATGGACACACCGCATGCGCCTTGTCGACCAGTGCCTGGGCGAGTTCCTGCTCGAAACCGGGCAGTGAAACGCGCAGCTTCGCGCTCAGGCCGAACCCGCCCTTGTCGTTGGGGCCGATGGCAACACTGCCGGACACCGATGCGTCGGCGGGCAGGGCAGTCTTGGCATGCATGGCAACGAACTTCAGCGCCGACAGGAAGCAGGCGGAATAGCCGGCCGCGAACAGTTGCTCCGGATTCGTGCCGTCGCCGCCGGGGCCGCCCAGTTCCTTCGGTG
>DATLGF010000361.1:0-3183 GCA_035540575.1 Noviherbaspirillum sp. | reverse complement strand
TGCACGAAGCAGGCTCGCATCGCCCGAGATGTGCGCCATGATGCGCAGCTCGATCTGCGAATAGTCGGCCGAAACGATTACGCTTCCCGGCGGCGCAATGAAGGCCTCGCGGATGCGTCGTCCCTCGGCGGTGCGCACCGGGATGTTCTGCAGGTTCGGATCGTTCGATGCGAGCCGTCCGGTCACCGCCACCGCCTGCGCATAATTGGTGTGCACGCGCCCGGTACCCGGATTGACCATCTTCGGCAGCTTGTCGGTATAAGTGGACTTCAGCTTAGACACGCCGCGGTAGTCGAGCAGTATCTTCGGCAGCGGGTAGTTTTCTGCCAGCTTCTGCAGCACGTCCTCGTCGGTCGACGGAGTGCCGGACGGCGTCTTCTTGACCACCGGCAGCGCCAGCTTGTCGAAGAAGATCTCGCAGATCTGCTTCGGCGAATTCAGGTTGAACGGCTGGCCGGCAAGTTCATGCGCCTGCTTTTCCATCTCCAGCATGCGCGCGCCGAGCTCATGCGATTGACGCTGCAGCAGCTCCGTATCAATCAGCACGCCGTTGCGCTCGATCTTCTGCAGCACCACCGAGGTCGGCACCTCGATGCGTTCGTACACATGCTTCATGCCCTCGTCGGCCTCGACCTGCGGCAGCATCACCTGGTGCAGCTGCAGCGTGATGTCCGCGTCCTCGGCCGCGTACTCGGTCGCCCGCTCGATCGCCACCGCGTCGAAGCACAGCTGTCCCGCGCCTTTTCCGCACACTTCCTCGTAAGTGATGGTCTTGCGGCCGAGATGGCGCAGCGCAAGGCTGTCCATGTCGTGGCTCTTGTGCGATTCGAACACATAGGACTGCAGCAGCGTGTCATGCGCAATGCCGCGCAGCGCGACGCCGTGGTTGGCGAGCACGTGACAGTCGTACTTCAGGTTCTGGCCGAGCTTGGGCCGCGACGCATCCTCCAGCCACGGTTTCAGCTTCTCGAGCACGAAGTCGCGCGAGAGCTGCTCCGGTGCGCCGGGGTAGCGGTGCGCAACCGGAATATAGGCCGCGACGCCGGGCTTGCAGGACAGTGAAATGCCGACCAGTTCGGCGCGCATCGGATCCAGAGACGTCGTCTCGGTATCAAAGGCTGTGAGCGGTGCGGCCATGATGGTCGCGATCCACTGCTCCAGCCGTTCCGCGCTGAGCACGGTTTCGTACTCCTTCGTGGCCGGCGCCTCGAACAAGGCGGTCTGCTGCGTTTCGTTCGGTTGCACCGCGCGTGGCTGCACGATCTCTCCGGTCAGCTCGCGCAGCCAGGTCTTGAAGCCGAAGCGGCGGTAGAACGCGGCCAGCGCCTCGTTGTCCGGCTCGCGCGCCACCAGCGATTCGGTGATCGACACCATGTGCTCGACCAGCTCGCAGTCGGTCTTGATCGTGATGAGCGTGCGCCCCGTCGGCAACCAGTCGAGCGCGCGCTTGAGGTTCGCGCCCACCGCGCCGCCGATGCTGTCCGCCTGGGCGATGATCCCGTCCAGCGAACCATACTGGTTGATCCACTTGACCGCTGTCTTGGGACCGACCTTTTCCACGCCGGGCACGTTGTCGACGGTGTCGCCGATCAGGGTCAGGTAATCGATGATGCGCTCGGGCGGCACGCCGAACTTCGCGATCACCGCGTCGCGGTCGAGCTTCTCGTTGGTCATGGTATTGATCAACGTGACGTGCTCGTTGACCAGCTGGGCCATGTCCTTGTCGCCGGTCGAAATCACTGCCTGCATGCCGTGCTCGACCGCCTTCGCGGCGAGCGTGCCGATCACGTCGTCCGCCTCGATGCCCTCGACCATCAGGATCGGCCAGCCGAGCGCGCGCACCGCCTGGTGGATCGGCTCGACCTGGCGCGCCAGGTCTTCCGGCATCGGCGGCCTGTGCGCCTTGTACTCCGGATAGATGTCGTCGCGAAACGTCTTCCCTTTTGCGTCGAACACACAGGCCATGTATGCTGCCCCGTAATCGCTGCGCAGCCTGCGCAGCATGTTGATCATCCCGTAGATCGCGCCGGTGGGTTCTCCTTCCGGACTGCGCAGGTCCGGCATCGCGTGGAAGGCGCGATACAAATAGCTGGAACCATCAACCAACAGCAGGGTGTTATTCATATGTCGTCAACAGGAAAAATCGTGCCGCGTCTGCGGCAGGTGGCGGATATCGAGCGGGCCACGGCGAAGAAGGCGCGCGAGTCGTGGCATATGCTCACGATTATGGCAGAGTTTATCGAGTCGACCGAACGCCTGTCCGAGGTGCGTCCGGCAGTCTCGATCTTCGGTTCGGCCCGCATCAAGCCGGACAACCCGTACTACGCGAAATGCGTCGATATCGCGCGTCGCCTGTCCGATGCCGGCCTGGCCGTGATCTCGGGCGGGGGTCCCGGCATCATGGAGGCCGCGAACAAGGGTGCGTTCGAAGGCGCGTCCTCATCGATCGGCCTGAATATCGAACTGCCGCACGAACAGCAGGCCAACCCGTGGCAGAACATTTCGATCAGCTTCCGCCATTTTTTCGCCCGCAAGGTCGCATTCGTGAAATACGCGGACGCATACGTGGTCATGCCGGGCGGCTTCGGCACGCTCGACGAACTGATGGAAGTGCTTACCCTGATCCAGACCCGCACCACCCGCCGCATCCCGGTCATCCTGGTCGGCACCGCGTTCTGGCGCGGCCTGCTCGACTGGTTCCGCGAACAGCTGGTCGGCAATGGCCTGATCGCTCCGGCCGACATGGATCTCGTGCATCTGATCGACGAACCGGCCCACGTGGTGGAGGCGATTTTTGCATTCTATGAAGCCGGCGAGGACTTGAAGGGACCGCCTCCGCCGGAAAGCAAGAGCAGCGCCTATCTTTGATTGCTTGCGCGCAGGATCGGTTTGCTAAAATGCCGGGCACTGCATTTGCCGATTCCGCGCCCGCACCTCACGCCATGCCCCTGCCCTACGCCCGCCAGTTGTTCCTGCTCTGCCTTGCCGCTGCCGCCGCGGCGCCCGCATGGGCCCAGCACGCCGTCCCGGCGCTGCAGCCGCTTGAAGACGCGGGCGAGCCGGGTACGCTGATCGAGGCGCGTCCGGCACCGCGCGACGGCACCAACGAGATCCGCATGCCCGGCGGACGCGTTACCGAAATCGAGGTGCGCATGCTGGTATCGCGTGCGCCGCCAGCGGGTG
>DATLGF010000360.1:0-9761 GCA_035540575.1 Noviherbaspirillum sp. | reverse complement strand
GAACATCATCGTTCTGGTGCCAGATGCGCACCGACTCGTCCTCGAACACCGTGGTGCCGGCCTTGGTCGCGTCGGTCGTGTTCTCGCCGATCAGCGGCGCGCGGAAAGCCTGGCGCTGATAGACCGGCAGTTCGGAACGCGGCACATACGCCTTTTGCGCCGGGGACCACGAGCCTTCGGCGGTATGCACACCGGTGCGGCCGTCGAATACCCAGTCGGGCAGCGGGGCATTGCACAGCGCGCGGCCGGCCTCGATGTCCTCCTTCACCCACTGCGCGACCTGCTGCCAGCCGGCCGCCTGCCAGTTCTCGAACGGACCGGTCTTCCAGCCGAAGCCCCAGCGCAGCGCGAAGTCGATGTCGCGCGCATTGTCGGCGATCGATTCGAGGTGGACCGCAATGTAATGGAAGGCGTCGCGGAAGATCGCCCACAGGAACTGGCCCTGCGGATTGGTGGAATCGTGCAGTGCCTTGATGCGCTTGGCCGGATCCTTTTCCTTCAGGATGCGGCCGATGATGTCGTCCGCCTTCGCGCCCGAGGGCACGTAGTCGTTCTTGGCCGGATCGAAGCGCAGGATGTCCTTGCCGGCCTTCTTGTAGAAGCCCGCCCCGCTCTTCTGGCCGAGCGCGCCCGCGTTGATCAGCTTGTTCAGCACCTCCGGGGTCTTGTAGACGCCGAAGAACGGATCATCGGCGAGGTTGTCCTGCATGGTCTTGATCACATGGCCCATCGTGTCCAGGCCGACCACGTCGGCGGTGCGGAAGGTGCCGGATTTCGCGCGGCCGAGCTTGGAACCGGTCAGATCGTCGACCACGTCGAACGAGAGCCCGAACTTCTCCGCTTCATGGATGGTGGCCAGCATGCCGAAGATGCCCACGCGGTTGGCAATGAAATTCGGCGTGTCTTTCGCGCGCACCACGCCCTTGCCCAGCGTCGTGGTCAGGAAGCCTTCGAGCTGGTCGAGGATCTCGGGACGCGTGGCAACGGTCGGGATCAGTTCGACCAGATGCATGTAGCGCGGCGGGTTGAAGAAGTGCACGCCGCAGAAGCGCGCCTTCAGCTCGGCATCGAAACCTTCGGACAGCGCGGTGATCGACAGACCCGAGGTGTTGGACGCGAAGATCGCGTTCGGCGCGATGTACGGTGCGACCTTCTTGTACAGGTCATGCTTCCAGTCCATGCGCTCGGCGATCGCCTCGATGATCAGGTCGCAGCCCTTGAGCAGTTCGAGATTGTCTTCGTAGTTGGCGGCCTGGATCAGCGCGGCGTCATCCTTGTCGCCCAGCGGCGCGGGATTGAGCTTCTTCAGGTTCTCGATCGCGCGCTGCACGATCCCGTTCTTCGGACCTTCCTTCGCAGGCAGGTCGAACAGGATGACGGGGACTTTCGCGTTCACGCAGTGGGCCGCGATCTGCGCGCCCATCACGCCGGCGCCGAGGACGGCGACTTTCTTGACGATGAAGTTGGACATTGGAGGATTCCTCTTAATCTTCTGGTGTCTGGTTCCCCCCCTTTTAGGGGGGTGGAGCCGGGGTTTCGGGCGACATGTCGCCCGCCGGCGCAACGGTACGGGCTTGCAAGCCCGTACTCCGCACTGCGTGGGTGGGGGCAAGTTGGTCGAACGAGCGCCTGCGCTGATTCAACCTTTGCACCCCCATCCCAACCTTCCCCCTAGAGGGGAAAGGAGCTCTTCAGTGGAATGCTTAGAACAAGTCTGCTTCGAGAGCCATCAAGCTCGCGGACCCCGAACGCGCCTGACGAATCAGCATCGCCGTCTCCGGCAGCAGGCGCGCGAAGTAGAAGCGCGCGGTCGCCAGCTTGGCCTTGTAGAAGTCATCGCCGGAATCCTGCTTCTCCAGCGCGATCTTCGCCATCTGTGCGAAGAAATACGCAAACACCATGTGACCGGCCACGCGCAGGTAGGGCACGGCAGCGGCGCCGACTTCATCCTGGTTCTGGAACGCCTTCATGCCGATTTCCATCGTCAGCTTGCCGACCTTCTCGCCGATGTCGCCGAGCGGAGTGACGAATTCCGACATCGCCTCATCCGTGCCGTTCTCTTCGACGAACGCGCGGATCTTCTCGCCGAACTTGCGCAGCTTGGCGCCGTTGTCCATCAGGATCTTGCGGCCGAGCAGATCGAGCGACTGGATGGTGTTGGTGCCTTCGTAGATCATGTTGATGCGCGCGTCGCGCACATACTGCTCCATGCCCCACTCGGAGATGTAGCCGTGGCCGCCGAACACCTGCATGCACTCGGAAGTCGCGATCCAGCCGTTGTCGGTCAGGAAGGCCTTGATGATCGGGGTCAAGAGCGCCACTTCGTCGGCGGCTTCCTTGCGCACTTCCTCGTCCGGGTGGTTCAGTTCGCGGTCGATCTGCAGCGCGACATAGGCGGTGAATGCGCGACCCGCTTCGGCGTAGGCGCGTGCGGTCAGCAGCATGCGGCGCACATCCGGATGCACGATGATCGGATCGGCCGGCTTGTCCGGTGCCTTCGCGCCGGACAGGCTGCGCATCTGCAGGCGGTCCTTCGCATAGACGACCGCATTCTGGTAGGCGACTTCAGTCAGGCCGAGCGATTGCATGCCAACGCCCAGGCGAGCGGCATTCATCATCACGAACATCGCATTCAGGCCCTTGTTCGGTTCGCCGATCAGCCAGCCGGTCGCGTTGTCCAGGTTCATCTGGCAGGTCGAGTTGCCATGGATGCCCATCTTCTCTTCGATCGCACCGCAGAAGATCGGGTTGCGCGCACCGACGGAACCGTCGGCGTTCGGCAGGTACTTGGGCACGATGAACAGCGAGATGCCCTTGGTGCCGGACGGCGCATCTGGCAGGCGCGCGAGCACCAGGTGCACGATGTTTTTCGACATCTCATGCTCGCCCGCCGAGATGAAGATCTTGCCGCCGGTGATCTTGTAAGAGCCATCGGACTGCGGCTCAGCCTTGGTGCGCAACAGGCCCAGGTCGGTACCGCAGTGCGGCTCGGTCAGGCACATCGTGCCGGTCCATTCGCCCGAAACCAGCTTGGGCAGATACAGTGCCTTCTGCTCAGGCGTTCCGTGCGCATGGATAGCCTCATAGGCACCGTGCGAAAGGCCCGGATACATGGTCCAGGCCTGGTTGGCCGAGTTCAGCATCTCGTAGAAGCAGTTGTTGACCACGATCGGCAGGCCCTGGCCGCCGTATTCCGGATCGCAGGCCAGCGCGGGCCAGCCGGCTTCCACGTATTGCTGGTAGGCTTCCTTGAAGCCCGCCGGCGTTTGGACGACATGGGTTTCCCTGTCCAGGCGACAGCCCTCGCGGTCTCCGGAGTGGTTCAGCGGGAACAGAACCTGGGACGTGAACTTGCCGCCCTCTTCCAGCACCTGGTTGATGATGTCCTTATCGATCTCCGCGTGCTTGGGCAGATTCTTGAACTCGTCTTCCACCTTCAGCAGCTCATGCAGAACGAACTGCATGTCGCGCAGGGGAGCGATGTATTGACCCATGTCTTTATCTCCTGATGACTATACGGATGAAGCTGTTTTCTTGACAGCGGTTTGGGTGCTCGCCTTCGCCTCCGGGGTGGCGCAAGGGAGCGGCGGATTGCGATAGCTGTTGATCAGGCGTTCGAAGCCGATTTGCGCCCGATCGACGCTGCCGGAAATCTTGAGGAAGCGCGCGTCGTGATGCAGCGACAAGATTAGACCGTACATCTCGTAGACCAATTGATCTGGATCGGTTTCCTCGGGCAGGTGACCTTCCTCCACCGCCTGCACGACGCAGCGCCGCAGCGCCGTCTGCCAAGCGCGCACCATGCTCGCGAGCTCCTCGCGAATCGCGCCAGGGCGGTCGTCGTATTCGACGGCGCCGCTGATGTAGATGCAGCCGGAGGCGATCTCGACCGAGACGCGCTTGACCCAGCGCGCGAACATCGCTTCCAGTCGTGGCAGCCCGCGCGGCTCCTTGATGCTCGGGTAGAACACTTCCTGCTCGAAGCGCTGGTGATACAGCTTGACCACCTCGATCTGCAGGTCCTCGCGCGAACCGAAGTGTGCAAACACACCGGACTTGCTCATGTTCATTCGATCCGCGAGCAGACCGATCGTGAGCCCTTCGAGGCCGTCACGGCTTGCAAGATCAAGTGCCACGTCGAGAATCGCGGCGCGAGTAAGTTCGCCTTTGCGCATCAGTTTGGTCGTCGAATCGGTCATGTTGTTGGCCACGGCAGTTCCCTACGAAAAATGCAAGACTTGTACGGGGATCAGCGAAAGCGAACGCTCGTACTATTATCCAGCGTATTTTAAATGTCAAACCGGATCCTAGAGGGGGTCTTCTAGTGTCCGCAGGGCTGTCCGCATCACTCGCGCGACTTGTCGATGAGCCGCCGGTCGCGCTTGGTGGGACGCCCTTTGATTGTGCTACCGGGATCGCGAAATACCCTGCGCTCTTCGGCGAGCATCTCGCGGCGGGTCATGCTGGCCTCGGTTTCGGCGTATAGCGCCTGGGCAATGGCGGCCGAGCCCCGCTTGTCGGCCATCGCACGCACCACGACTTCCCAGCGCGTGGAGCCGTTGTCGATGTCGAGGGTGTCCCCCTCCTTCACGTTGCGCGCGGGCTTGACGCGTTCGCCGTTGACGCGGACCTTGCCGCCGTCGACGGCGTCGGTTGCCAGGGTACGGGTTTTGAAAAAACGAGCGGCCCACAGCCACTTGTCGAGACGGACCGGATCGGACATGTCTGTCGGTATGATGCCAATCGGATCATTCTATAGCATGCCTGCGTCCGCCTTGGGCGGCATGCCGCAGTCAGAATGCAGGACGCAAAGCAAGGTGCGCGCCGAGGAGGAAGAGCGCGATGAAGAAGCAGCGCCGGAAAATCGGCGCCGGTACGCGGGCGCGCACCCACTGACCGAGCATCATCCCGGCCAGCGCCGGCGCCAGCGTGAGCAAGGACGCGACCACACCGGAAACGTGAAAGCCGCCATCGCCGGCCAGCACAATGGCAATGGCAAGCGTGGAGACCGAGAACGACAAGCCGAGCGCCTGTACCAGTTCATCCTTCCCGAGCTGCAGTGCCTGCAGATAGGGGACGGCGGGCAGCACGAATACACCGGTGGCGACCGTGACGGCCCCGGTCGCCGCACCGGCCAGCGGGGCGAGCCACATCTCCGCGCGGGCAGGAAGCGCCGGCGACTTGTTGGCCAGGCCGAACAACGCATAGGCGACCAGCGCCGCCCCGAGCAGCGGCCCCGATCCGCTTGCCGCATGCAGTCCGACCGCCGCGGCGCCGGCGGTTCCTGCACAGATGCCAAGCAGCATCGGCCACAGGCGCTGCACCAGCGGCATGAGCGCGGGTCCGGCGGCGAGCTGCCAAAGATTCGTGACCAGCGAGGGAACGACGAGCAAGGTCACCGCCTGCACCGGGGACATCACCAGCCCGAGCAGGCCGACGGCCACGGTGGGCAGGCCGAGGCCGATCACACCCTTGACGAAGCCGGCCACCACGAAGACCAGTGCGACGACCGCTGCCAGCGTGACCATTGCTTCGTCCATGGCGCCGTCAGGGCCGGCGGCCCGCTGCCGACGCGGCGGGTGCGGGGGCGGATACGGCCTTTGGCTGCGACGGCTTGAGCCGCATCACGCCAAACAGCACGAGGGCCAGTCCACACAATTGCAGCACCGACAGCGATTCGCCCAGAAGCAGCCAAGCTGCAAACACCGTCATTACCGGCCCTAGCGTGCCGATTCCCGCAGCCTGTGCGGCGCCGAGTCGCTGGATCGCAAGTGCCAACCACCAGACAGGGAGCACCGTCGACAACAGCGCCATCAGGCCCGCATGCAGCCACACGTCCGGCGGCAGGTCCGGCAATGCGCGCGGTTCCCCGACGAGTAGGAAGTGAGCCAGCACGAACAGCGCCGAGGCACTGCCGGCGAGGCCCGCCAGCCTGGTCGAGCCGATGCGGCCAACCAGCCTGCCGGTGCCGACGTAGTACAACGCGTAGCTCACCGCACAGGCGAACACCCAGGCGGCACCGACGACCACATTGCCGCCCTGCTCCTGTTGCAGATCGTGCGCGAACGCAATCGCTAGCCCGGCATAGCAGATCGCCATGGCACTCCACGCGCGCCGATCAGGCGCGCGGCGCACCAGCCACGCCTGCATCAGCAGCACCATGGTCGGATACAAGTAGAGAATCATTCGCTCGAGGCCGGCCGTGATATGCACCAGCCCGTAGAAATCGAACAGGCTGGACAGGTAATAGCCGACGAAGCCCAGGGCGGCGATGCGCATCAGGTCCGGCCCGCTGAGCGCGCTTGAAGACTTCCGGCCGCTGATCCATGCCATCCATATGAAGAATGGCAATGCAATTCCCATGCGCATGGCCAGCAGCGTGACCGGGTCGACAGGGCCGGCCGCGTAGGCAAGCTTCACGAAGATGGCCTTCATCGACGCGCCGGCGGCAGCGAGAAACGCGTAGAAGCGGCCGTCGTGGAAAAGACGGGTGAGAGGACTTTGCATGCCTTATTCTCGCGCGTAGCCTTCGCGGCTAGAATCCTTGTTTCACGCAGCTTTCCTTCTCCGTGGGAGAAACCTTGCACTTCGACCTGACTGATTTGAGGCTGCTGGTGTCGGTAGCCGAATCTGGAAGCCTGAGCCGGGCGGCAGCGAGCTTTCCGATCGCGTTGTCGGCCGCCAGCAACCGTCTGCGTCACCTGGAGGATCGCGTCGGCTTGACCTTGTTCGTCCGCCACGCGGACGGCATGACGCCGACGCCGGCGGGACGTGTTGCTCTCGAGCACGCACGTCGGGTGCTGGCGGAAACACGCCAGATGCGCGAGGCGCTGGAAAGTCTTGGCGGCAAGCGGCGAGTCGCCATCAGGGTGGCGGCCAACACCGTGGCCAACAGCGCCTACCTGCCGCCCGCGCTCGGGCCGTTTCTAAGGGACTTTCCGGAAGTCGACCTGCAAGTCGAGGAGCGTTCGAGCCGCGACGTGCTGCGCAATGTGCAGGCAGGCGAGGTGGACATTGGTGTTCTTGACGGCAATCTGCCGTTACGCGACGTGGTCTCCCTGCCGTTCCGCCACGACCGCATGGTCCTGCTCGCGCCGCAGGGCCATGCGCTGGCCGCACGCGGTCATTGCCTGCTGCGCGATGCGCTCGGCTTTCCATTCGTCGGCATGCCGGTCGAGCGGGCCATGCAGCGCTTCGTCGAGGACATGGCGACGGCGCTCGGCCGCCCGCTCAGCATGCGCGTGCGTGCACCAAGCTTCTACGCGATTGCCCAGCTCGTCGCGCAGGACGTGGGACTGGCGGTTCTGCCGGAGGAGGCGGCACGGCGCCATGCAGCGACCGTACCGGTTGCGATCGTGGTGCTGGACGATTCCTGGGCCACCCGGGAACTGCGCCTGTGCGTGCGCAGCCTGGACGGTCTGAACGCCCAGGCACGCCAGCTGGTGCAGTACCTGACCGGGGTCTAGTGCAGCGGCCGGCCGGCGTCGGCCACGTCGTCGACCATCACGCCGCTGGAGATCGCCTTGCCGAGGGTGGCCTCCTCGAACCATCGCCGCACCTGCATCAGATGCTGCTGCTCGTCGTTGAGCGCCACCGTGAAGTCGTTCACCATCTGGCTCTGACCATTGTCCTCGGCCAGCACGATCAGATGCTCCCAGCCGACCTCGTCCGTCATTTCCGCCACCAGCATCGCATGCAGGCACTGTGCGAGCGTAGTGCGAGGATCGTTGACCACCTGCATCAAACCCATCGATTCCACTGCCGTCACATCAGCGCATGGCGTCATCGCGGTCGGGTCGCCGCCGATTGATTCGATGGCGCTGACGATCAGCGCGAAATGGCGCGCTTCGTCGTCGCGGATCTTTTGCAGGTCGGCCAGGGTCATGCTGGTCGTGTTGTCCTCGGTGGCCTCGAACTTGGTGATCAGCGCATCGTACAGGCGGGTGCCGCCGCGCTCGAACGCCGCGCGCTCACCCAGCTTGTCGATCAGCAGCTGCGGCTGGTTGCCGGTCAGCATCGCCGCCCCTGTGCTCAGTGCGCCCTTGACTGTGCCGGGCACAGGAATCGAACCGACCTGGTCCGCCTGTTCGATATAGCTGGTGCGCAGCGCCGCCATCGCGGTCTGCTCACCCGGCGCCGGCGGCCGCTTGGATTCGGGCAGCGCGTTCTGCATGTCGTGGGTGTCCAGCGGCGACATCTGCACGCCGGTACGATTCATCCCCATCTGGCTCTGTTCTTTCATCGTCATTCCTTCCTATGGACTAGACCGCGACGGTGACCTTGCGGTTGAGTTCGGTACCGGGCGACCAGATGTAGCCGGCGGCAACGGTCTCGCTGGGCGACCCTTCCGAATTCAGGTGATTGCGATAGGCAATCGACGCCTGGCTTTCCTTGCTCTTTTCGACGATCTCGGTACCGGCCGCGCGCAGGTCGACTTCCTGCTTGAGCACCTTGCGGACGAAATCGCGCTGGCTCTCGAAGGCAACCGGCTCGGGCAGATCGGTCGGAAACAGTTCGGCCGGGTCGCGCCGCTCGTGCTTCTTGTACAGCGCGGCGACATGGTGGAAGTGACCCAGCTCATAGTCGAGGAAACGTTCCCAGATCGCCTTGATGCGCGGATTGGTTTCTGCCTGCACGCAGGAGTAGTAGTTGTACGCTTCCATCGCCTCGTGCATCAGCCACTGCTCGAGCACCGATTCTTCCGGGCTCAGCATGGAACCATACTGCGTTACATGCTGTTCCTCGATCGAGGCGATCTCCGCATACAGCTGACGCGCCATGGGATCGGAGAACAGCGGGCCGATGTTCATGTAGTAGTCATGGGTCTGCCATTCGGCGGCGGTGATCATCAGCGCATGCAGCTTCGTCAGCGGCTCGGCGGTCTTCGGATCATAGGAGCGGCGCACGTCATCCTCGGGTGCGCGATGCTCTTCCACGGTCGGGCGGCCGGGGAGAATGTCGGTGTAGCTCTGCAGGATGTTGTTCGCATCCTTGCCTTCAAGCCGGTCCAGCAGCGCAGAATAGCGGTACAGGTGGTCGAAGTCTTCCAGCATGCCGAAGCGATACAGCTGGGCAAAGTACGGGTCGGGCTCGCGCTGGGCCACCGCCGCGGTCACCTCGATGGCGACCTGCTCGTAGGCGATCGTCGTTTCCAGCGGCGAATGATCGGGGCCGAGCAGCCAGTTCACCATCGTCGCCTGATGCTGTTCGGTACGCCGGATCTGGGCGAGCGGCAGGCGCAGCTCGCCCTGCATGCGCGCCGCCATGTGCTGGAAGCGCAGCGATTCGAGCTCCAGCCCGTTCATCAGGATGATCCGCACCCGGGTGAACGCGTCGTCATCGAGCTTGCTGATCGGTTTGCCGACCATGTCGCGCCATGTGAAGCGCTGTTTGTCCAGGGACGTCCCCTTGGAACTGAAGAGATTCAAGGCCATCGCAATTGCTCCTGTTGATTTCTTGAAAGGCCGGTGCTCGCCACCGGCGGGCTGGCGGGCGTTGCAAGAGGCGTGCCGAGAGCGGGATGGCTGGTGCAGGACAGTCGCGGCGGCGTGGGCGCTTTCAACCGTACGCATTTACACGGGCAGCGGTAATGCCTACATCGCCAAGGTCGGCATGAAAGCGCGCGGCTTTGCCGCCGCGCATCTGTGTTGCCGTGCAGGCAGGGGTCAGGGCGCGAACAGCAGAGGAAGAATTTCGCCAGCCTTGCCGCGCAAGACAAGCTGCGCCTGCCGGTCAGCCGGGGTGGGCTCGGGGTTCACTTG
>DATLGF010000359.1:0-3980 GCA_035540575.1 Noviherbaspirillum sp. | reverse complement strand
CTGGGCGGGCGCGATCGACAGCGTCGGCAGCCATACGCTGGCCAACGTCTGCGCCGGCACCCGGCTGGGCGGCGCGGTGGCAGCGTGCGGGCTGGCGCAGGGCATGGACTTTCCGGCGACGGTGGCGCCCTTCATCCTGCGCGGCGTGTCGCTGCTCGGGATTAACAGCGTCAATCCGCCCCTGCACCTGCGGCTGGCCGCGTGGGAGGCGCTGGCCCGGGAAGTCGACAGCAGGATCATCGGCGCCATCGCCAGCGAGATCACGCTGGAGCAAGCGATTCCGATGGCGCGCGAACTCCTCGACGGGAAGGTCAAGGGGCGCGTGATCGTGCGCCTCTGATCCGCAGGCTTTTACCATCGCTCCCTTGCCGGAGCGCGCGGCCGCCCTGCCCGCTCCGACAGCCGTTCTCTGCGCTGGCTCAAACTCTTGATGAAGCACAGGCATACGCTTGGATTCCCGCGACAGATCCAACGTTTCTCCGTTCCGGCGCAGGAGGCCCGATGAGCACCCAATTCGAACATGTGTCGATTCCGAAGAAGGCCAACATCTACTTCGGCGGCAAATGCATCTCGCACAACCTCTACTTCCCGGGCGGCAGCCGCAAGACCATCGGCGTGCTGCTTCCCGCCACGGTGACCTTCACCACCGACGGTCCGGAGATCATGGAAATCGTTTCCGGTCATTGCCGCGCCCGCATCGGCGACGACGGCGAGTGGAAGGAGTATCACGCCGGGCAGCGCTTTCGCGTGCCCGGCCAGACGCGTTTCGACATGGAGGCCGACGAACCGGTCGAGTACATCTGTCACTTCACGCACGACTGAACAGGCCTTCCCGGGACGATTGCGGCCGGGTGGATGCGCTTTCATTGCATCGGTTCACGTTCCGGCTCCAGCGGTTCCGGCTCGGGAACCACGGGTTCCGTTTCCGGCAGCACCGGCTCCGACGGTGGCGTGACCGGCTCTGGCGCGGGGAAATCCGGCCGCTCCGGCTCATGCTGTTCGCGCGGCGGCGCGAAGACTGCTGTCTCGTTCATCGTTGTGCTCCTGCGGGCATCACTCCCCCTGCAAGATGACACGCCCCCTCTGCAAGTTCAATGCATTGGTGGCAATCGCGGAATCGTGCGCGAAATTCGCGCTCCGCCCTGGTGTCTACGTTGTCTATCGAACCCTGCCGTTAGCGGCGTTTCGCGATGAAAATTGCCCAGATCGCTCCGCTGTTCGAAAGCGTTCCGCCCAGGCATTACGGCGGCACGGAGCGGGTGGTTTCGTATCTGACTGAAGAGCTGGTGCGCCAGGGACACGAGGTCACATTGTTCGCGTCCGGCGACTCCGACACCGCGGCCACATTGGTCGCGCCGGTGCCGGTGAGCGGGCGTCCGCAGCCGGGGTGGGCGAGCTGGCTTCCCGCACACTGCGTCGAACTCGACATGGTGATGGAGCGCATCGCGCAGTTCGATGTGCTGCATTTCCACACTGACCTGCTGCACTTCCCGCTGGTGCGCCGCACAGGCGTGGCCCATGTCACCACGCTGCACTGGCGCCTGGACCTTCCGGAACTCGCTCCGCTGTTCCATCACTTCAACGACGTCCCGGTCGTTTCCATTTCCCGACAACAGCAGTCACCGCTGCCCCACGCGCGCTGGGTCGGCACCGTCCATCACGGCCTGCCGGGCGACCAGTACCGGTATGGCCCCGGCGACGGCGGCTACTTCCTGTTCATTGGCCGTTTCTCTCCGGAGAAGCGCGTCGACCGCGCGATCGAGATCGCGCAGCATTGCGGCACGCCGCTTTATGTGGCCGCGAAGATCGACGAAACGCGGCCCGACTACTTCGAAAAGGAGGTGCGGCCGCTGCTCGATCGACCATTCGTGCGCTACGTTGGGGAGATCGGCGAGCGGGAAAAACGCGAACTGCTCGGCGGCGCGCTGGCGCTGCTCAGCCCGATCGATTGGCCCGAACCATTCGGACTGGTGCTGATCGAAGCCTTGGCCTGCGGCACGCCGGTCATTGCCTACCGCAACGGCGCGGTGCCGGAGATCCTGGACGACGGCGTAACCGGCTTCATCGTCGAGAACCAGGAGCAGGCGGTCGAGGCGGCATGCAAGGTGCACGCGCTGGACCGGCGCGCCTGCCGAGATGCGTTCGAGCGCCGCTTTACCGCCGAGCGCATGGCGGCCAACTATTTGCAGATCTATCGGGCGCTGCAGGACCGGCACTCCGAAGCCGCGCCGCGCACGAGGTGACGACATGGTTGAAAAACTCCGGGTCGGCGAAAAGTGGTACATCCTCGCGACCGCTTCGCCTGCCGACGAGCGTCGGCGCGTACTCAAGCACAACGACCTGTTCGGCATGTTCGACCGCTACGGCGACATCCAATCCATCGGGCTCGGCGAGGAAGGCCTGTACCTCGGCGACACCTGTTTTCTCTCGCACCAGGAACTGCTGATCGAGGGCGTGCGCCCGATGTTCCTCAACTCGACCGTGCGCGACGACAACGGCCTTCTGGTCGTCGAGCTGATGAATCCGGACCTGCATCCGGAGGGCTCGAACCGCATCATGAAGGGCGAGATGCACATCTTCCGCGCGAAGCTGTTGTGGAACAACGCCTGCTTCGAGCACGTGCGCGTCGTGAACTTCGGGCTGGAGCAGGTCTGCATCACGCTCGCGATGGAGTTCGCGGCCGACTACAAGGACATCTTCGAGGTACGCGGCTATCACTGCAAGGAACGGGGCCAGTATCTTCAGCCCGAAGTGGGCGAACGCGAGCTGCTGCTTGGCTATCGGGGGCGCGACCAGTGCGTGCGCAAGACGCGCATCCGGCTCGACCCCAAGCCCGATACGCTTACCACCGGGCGGGCCGAATACCGGATCGACCTGCCGCCCAAGGGCGAGGCGCATGTGTACGTTACCGTCGGCTGCGAGCGCGACGATGAACATGCGCCGGTCGACCTCGACTACTTCTCCGCGTTCAAGAAGATCAATCAGGATGTCGGTACTTCGCTCTTGGTGCGCTCGAAGGTTTCGACCTCGGACCCGCTGTTCAACCGCTGGCTGGACCGCTCGGCCGCGGACCTGGTAATGCTCAACACCCGGCTGGAGCACGGCGACTATCCATACGCGGGCGTGCCCTGGTACTCGACCACATTCGGCCGCGACGGCATCATCACCGCGCGCGAATACCTGTGGATCGATCCGCCGCTGGCGCGCGGCGTGCTCGGATTTCTCGCCGACACTCAGGCCACCGAGTTCGACCCCGAGCGCGACGCCGAGCCCGGCAAGATCCTGCACGAGGCGCGCAACGGCGAGCTGGCCGCACTGAATGAAATTCCATTTCGACGCTACTACGGCACCGTCGACGCCACGCCGCTGTTCGTTGCGCTCGCCGGCGCGTACTACAGGCGCACCGGCGATCTCGATACGATACGCCGCATCTGGCCCAATATCCGCGCGGCGCTCAGATGGATAGACGAGTATGGCGACCGCGACGGCGACGGTTTCGTCGAGTATGCGCGCTACACCGAGACCGGCCTGGCCCAGCAGGGCTGGAAGGATTCGCACGATTCGGTCTTCCACGCCGACGGCACGCTTGCCGACGCGCCGATTGCGCTGTGCGAGGTGCAGGGATACGTCTATGAAGCCAGGCAGCACGCGGCCGAGCTTGCGCGCCTGCTCGGCGAGCACGAGGTCGCCCAAGAGCTGCTGGATGCCGCGCGCAGTCTGAAGCAGCGTTTCAACGAGAAGTTCTGGTGCGAAGAGATCGGCACCTTCGCGATCGCGCTCGATGGCGGAAAGCGGCAGTGCAAGGTGCGCTCGTCGAACGCCGGCCATACGCTATGGAGCGGCATTGCGTTGCCCGAGTATGCGCAGCGGGTGGCCGACCAGCTGCTCGAGGAAGACTTCTTCTGCGGCTGGGGCATCCGCACGATTCCGCGCAAGGAAGCGCGCTTCAATCCGATGGCCTACCACAACGGTTCGGTGTG
>DATLGF010000358.1:0-4987 GCA_035540575.1 Noviherbaspirillum sp. | reverse complement strand
AACGACATCTGCGTGGTCAGGATCGCAACCACGGCCACCAGCATCAGCGCGGCGCTCGCGATCGACTGCGAGTGGAAGAAGCTCGCCAGGATCAGGAAGAAGCACAGGAACAGCACCACGAAGAGGTCGCGCTTGGCGCGGATCTCCAGGAGCTTCAGCGACAGCAGCAGCGCCAGCATCGCCACGCCGGCTTCGCGTCCGAAGATGGTGCGGTAGGTCCACGCGACCGCCAGCACCGAGAGTATGGCCAGCGGCCACAGCAGCCAGCGCGGCGGCAGCCGGTTGCCGCGGAAGGTGACCCAGGCGCGCCAGCCCATCAGCGCCACGCAGGCCGGCACCACCCACAGCGGCAGGTGTGCCGCGTGCGGCAGCAGCACCAGCGCGCAGCTGCCCAACAGCAGCAGCATGTTGACCTTGTCGGCCGACAGCGGTGCACGCAGCAGGGCGGCCAGGCGTTCCCTCACGACGCCTCCTTGCCGTACAGCGCAAGCGCGCGCAGGCAGTCATTGCGGTGCGCGACGCCGGATGAAGCCGGGATGGTTGTGGTGCCGAGCCGCAGCGCATAGTCGATGCCGCGCGCCTCGGCTTCCAGCACCCAGCGCGTCAGGCGCGAGAGTTTCGCCTCCAGGCCCATCTGCACCGGCAGGCGCGCCAGGTCCAGCAGGATCTCGCCGCCGGCGCCGCCTTCGAACTGCTTGGTGACGAGGTTGCCGCCGAGCGCAGGATCGAGCCGCGCGATCTGGCGCCACGCGAGGTGCTTCAGAGAATCGCCGGACTGGTAGCCGCGTATGCCGGCGAAATCGTCGTGTCCCTCCATCCCGTTTTCGGTCGCACCGTCGTGGCCTTCCAGGGGCAGCGGCGGCGCGTCGTCTTCCGGGCGCGGATAGACGAGCACCCGCGCATCCGGGCGCCAGTAGGTCCACGCGCGCAACAGGCCGAGCGGGAAGCGGGTCTGCAGGCGCACGCGCGGCGCCGGTAGCCAGCCGCGCTCGGGCGCGCGCGTGGCGAGCACGACGGTCGCCGTCGTGTTGGCGGCAACATCCACCGCGTGGGCCGGATCGGGTTCTCCGGTTTCATGCACGAAGTCCAGCCAGATCGCGTAGCGGTCGCGGCGGCGGTCGTTGACCAGTTGCAGCTCGAACTGGGCGTCCTCGCCGGCGAATACCGGCGCCGCGCGCCCGGCCACCAGGTTCAGATAGGCGAGGTTGCGGAAGGTCAGGTGCATGTCGACGAAGCCGACCGCGGCGAGCAGGAATGTGAGAACGAAGCCGAGGTTCAGGTTGTAGTTGACCGAGCCGATGAACAGCGTCGCAAGCATCGCGCCGTACAAAAGGCCGGGATGGGTGGGAACGATGAAGATGCGGCGCTGGCTCAGGAACAGCGTGCCGGGTGCGGGTGCGCGGCGGCGCGACAGCCACCGGCTCGCATGCCGGCGCAGGCCGTGTTCGATGCGTGCATAAAGGCTCAGCTGCGGCGTCACACCGGAACCGATTTCATCAGCTGCAGCACGAGGTCGCGGCTGGCCAGCGCGGTGCTGCCGCCGGATTTCAACGGCCGCAGCCGATGCGCGGCGACCGGCACCAGCACCGCCTGCACGTCTTCCGGAATCACATGGTTGCGGCCTTCCATCGCCGCCCATGCGCGCGCGGCCTGCAGCAGTGCGATCGCCGCGCGCGGGCTCAGGCCCTCGGCGAACATGCCGTTGCGGCGCGAAGCCTGCGCCAGCGACTGCACATAGCCGGCCAGCGCTTCGGAAACATGGATGGACTTCAGCGCCGCGCGCGCGTCCAGCAGTTCCTCGGGCCGCATCGCGGTGGGCAGCGTGCGCAGCATCGCGCGCCGGTCCTCGCCCAAGAGCAGCGCGCGCTCCGAGGCGGCATCCGGATAGCCGAGCGAGATGCACATCAGGAAGCGGTCGAGTTGCGACTCCGGCAATTGGAAAGTGCCGACCTGGTGCGAGGGATTCTGGGTCGCGATCACGAAGTAGGGCTCAGGCAGCGCGCGCGTGAGGCCTTCGGCGGTGACTTGCCGTTCTTCCATCACTTCGAGCAGCGCGGACTGCGTCTTCGGCGTCGCGCGGTTGATTTCGTCGGCCAGCAGCACTTGCGTGAAGACCGGTCCAGGATGGAATACGAAGCCGTTCTTTTCGCGATCGAACACCGAGATGCCGATCACGTCGGCCGGCAGCAGGTCGCTGGTGAATTGCAGGCGGTTGAACTTCAGGCCGAGCGAGATCGCCAGCGCATGCGCGAGCGTGGTCTTGCCGACGCCGGGCAGGTCCTCGATCAGCAGGTGGCCGCCCGCGAGCAGGCATACCAGCGCCTGGCGGATCTGCACATCCTTTCCGACAACGACCTGACCGACCTGCCGGGCGACGGCATGAACTTTGGCAAACATGACAATCCTGGAAGGGCGCTGGAGCGGCTGATTTTATGCGAGAACGCGGGACGGGGCGTTGCCGCACGACAAATCTTCGCGCGGCGGCGGACGGGTAGAATAACGCCTTGTCACTCCCTCTCGAAACCCATGTCCATCCAATGGTTCCCCGGTCACATGAACGCCGCCCGCAAGAAGGCGGCGGAGTCCATGGAAAAGACCGACGTCGTCATCGAAGTGCTGGACGCGCGCGTGCCGCAGGCCAGTTCCAACCCGATGATCGACGAGATGCGCCGCCATCGCCAGCGCCCCTGCCTGAAGATCCTCAACAAGAGCGATCTCGCCGACCCGGCCGCCACCAAGGCCTGGCTCGCGCATTACGCCGCGCAGAAGGATGTGCACGCGGTCGCGCTCAGCTGCAAGAACCCGGCCGACGTGGCGAAAGTGACCGGCCTGGCGCAGAAGATCGCGCCGCACCGCGGCACCGCGCTCAAGCCGCTGCGCATGATGATCATGGGCATACCGAACGTCGGCAAGTCCACGCTGATGAACGCGCTGCTGAAGAAGCGCGTGGCAGCGGTCGGCGACGAGCCGGCGGTGACCAAGGCGCAGCAGCGCCTTTACCTCGGCAACAACATGGTGCTGGTCGACACGCCCGGCATGATGTGGCCGAAGATCGAACATCCGACCGACGGCCTGATGCTCGCCGCCAGCCATGCGATCGGCGTGAACGCGGTGATCGAGGAGGAAGTCGCCACTTTCCTCGCCGACCTGCTGCTGGCGCGCTATGCGCAGCTGCTCGCGAAGCGCTACGGCTTCAAGACCGAGGGCATGGACGGCGTGGCGGTGGTCGAGGGCATCGCCGCGCGCCGCGGCTACCGACAGAAGGGCGGCGAGCTCGATTTCGAGAAAGCCGCGCACACGCTGCTGCACGACTACCGCACCGGCGCGCTCGGCCGCATCAGCCTGGAAACCCCCGAAAGCCGCGCGCAGCTGCTCGCGAGCTACCAACCGCCGCCCAGCCTGGGGCTGGCCCAGACCACCGACGAGGATGAAGACCATGCATGACGAGCTGCCGTACGTCCTGGTGAGCCGCGAAGGCGGCATCGCCACCCTCACGCTCAATCGCGGCGACAAGTTCAATCCGCTGTCCGAAGAGATGATGGACGCGCTGCAGCGCGAGCTGGACGCCCTGAAGGCCGACGCCGGCGTGCGCGTGGTGGTGCTCGCCGCGGCCGGCCGCGCGTTCTGTGCGGGGCACGATCTCAAGCAGATGCGCGCCCAGCCGAGCCTCGACTACTACAAGCGCCTGTTCGCCCAGTGCAGCAAGATGATGCTGACGATCCAGCGCATGCCGCAGCCGGTGATCGCGCGCGTGCAGGGCATCGCCACCGCCGCCGGGTGCCAGATGGTCGCGATGTGCGATCTCGCAGTGGCCTCCAGCGAGGCGCGCTTTGCGGTCTCCGGCGTCAACTACGGCCTGTTCTGCTCGACGCCTTCGGTCGGCCTCTCGCGCAACGTCTCGCGCAAGCAGGCGATGGAAATGCTGCTGACCGGCGAATTCATCGATGCGGCCACCGCGCGCGAACGCGGCCTCGTCAATCGCGTGGTCGAGCCGAACGAACTGGATGCGGAAGTCGGCCGCCTCGCCGCGAGCATCCTCGCCAAGCCGGCGGTTGCGGTCGCGATGGGCAAGGAGCTGTTCTACAAGCAGCTGGAAATGGGCATCGACGCGGCCTACCAGCTCGCCGGGCAGACGATGGCCTGCAACATGATGGACGAGGCGGCGCTGGAAGGGGTGCAGGCGTTCATCGAGAAACGTCGCCCGCAATGGTCGACCTGAACCGAAGCCGATTTGCAACACAGCGATTCAAGTAAATTTACAGAAAGTTGCACGAACGATATGATGCGCCGCGGGAGTATTCCTTCATCTATCGGGAGGCTGTATGTGGCGCACGCTGCCGTTGCTGGTTGCCTTGTTCTTGGTCTCGAATTCCACGTTGGCGCAGCATCGCCACGCCTCGCTGCAGAATGACGATCGGTCGCTGCCGCGGAAGGTCATCATCATTCCTGCCGACGTGGTCGTCCACGAAATGTCGGTCGGCGGCATTCTGGAAAAGGCACCGGAGTGGGCTCGCCAGTCATCCGACAACCTGACCAGGGCCATGCGCGAGGTTGCCGAGGATATCCGGCATTTCACTATCGTCCAGGCCCCCACTCTGACGGAAGAGGAGCAGGACCGGTTGGACGAGTCGATCGCGACCTTCATGACCGTCGGCACGACCGCCCACCAGACGCTGCTATGGGGAGGCGCAGCCTGGGCGCACAAGCGCACCGAATTCGACTATACCCTTGGCCCCGGACTGGCGTTCCTGCGCGAGAAGACCGGAGCTGACGCGGCAATCCTGATGGCCGGCGACGACATCGTCTCGTCCGACGGACGCAAGGCGGCCGTCGTGGTTGGCGCGCTTCTCGGCGTCGGTCTTGCCACCGGGCGTTCAATTGCGCTCACCTCAGTCGTGGACCTGCAAACCGGCGACCTGCTCTGGATGCACTATGACGAGAGCATGTCAAAGGATCTGAAAAACTACGACAGCGCGAAAACCATGGT
>DATLGF010000357.1:0-3132 GCA_035540575.1 Noviherbaspirillum sp. | reverse complement strand
GTCCGGCGCGCAGGCCACCAGCAGCCCGCCGGCCGTCTGCGGGTCGGTCAGCAGCGCCTGCTGGATCGGGCCGATCCGCTCGCCCAACATGACGGATTGCCCGTAGCCGGCCCAGTTGCGCGCCGAAGCGCCGGTCACGCAGCCAGCCTCCGCCAGCGCCGCGACCTGCGGCAGCAGCGGCACCGCGGCGGCGTCGAGAGCGATGTCCAGCCCCGCGCCGCGCGCCATTTCCAGCGCATGACCGAGCAGGCCGAAGCCGGTCACGTCCGTCATCGCGTGCACGCCGTCCAGTTCCGCGAGCAGCGGTCCCGGCGTGTTGAGCCGGGTCGTGCAGTCGATCATCGTCCGGTAGCCGGCAGCGTCGAGCAGGTTCTTCTTGAGTGCGGCGGAAAGCACGCCTACGCCGATCGGCTTGCCCAGCACCAGCACGTCGCCTTCCCGTGCGGCCGCATTGCGGCGGATGCGCTCCGGATGCGCGAGGCCCAGCGCCACCAGCCCGTAGATCGGCTCGACGGAATCGATGGTGTGGCCACCTGCCACGGGAATCCCCGCCTGCGCGCAAACCGACTCCCCGCCGCGCAGGATCGCCCCGATCACCTCCGGCGGCAGCTTGTTGACCGGCATGCCGACGATCGCCAGTGCCATGATCGGTGTGCCGCCCATCGCATACACGTCGGAAATCGCGTTGGTTGCGGCGATGCGGCCGAAGTCGAACGGGTCGTCGACGATGGGCATGAAGAAATCGGTGGTGGCGATCAGCGCCTGCTTGTCGTTGAGTCGGTAGACGGCGGCATCGTCGGCCGTCTCGATACCCACCATCAATTCCTTCGGAACTGGAAACCCGGACGAATGGCGCAGGATATCGGCCAGCACGCCTGGCGCGATCTTGCACCCGCAGCCGCCGCCATGGGAGAACGACGTCAGGCGGATCGCGGAAGGGGGGACGGATGTGGACGCGGTGGAATCGGTCATGGCGGGCCTCGAAGGAAAACGGACCCGATTATCCGGCAAAACCTTGCACGCAGCCCGTCGCCCCGGCTTTCGCAGGGCTGGGAGGCTGCTGCACACGATCCCCCATCGCGCACGCGGCTACAATGTCGCAATGCTTGATTTCAATGCCTACGGCCTCATCATCGACGCGCGCAGCCCGCGCGAATACGAGGAAGATCACATCCCCGGCGCACTCAATCTGCCGGTGGTCGACAACGACGAATACGCCGAAGTCGGCACCCTGCACCGCACGGACCCGATGGGCGCGTATCAGATCGGCGTCGTCTATTCCCTGAACAACATTGCACGCCACGTGCGCGAAACCGTCGCGGCGTACGACCGCAAGACGCGTGTGCTGGTGTACTGCTTCCGCGGCGGCAAGCGCAGCAAGCTGTGGTTCGATGCGCTCGACACCATCGGCTACCGCGTCGACCGGCTGCCCGGCGGATGGAAAGGCTACCGGCGCCATGTGATCGAACAGCTCACTACGCTTCCCGCGCAGCTGCGCTACCTGGTGCTCTCGGGCGCCACCGGTTGCGGCAAGACCCGGCTGCTTGCGGCCTTGCAGCGCGAAGGCGCGCAGGTGCTGGACCTCGAAGGCCTGGCGGTGCATCGCGGTTCGATCATCGGCGCGGTTCCCGGCCAGCCGCAGCCTTCGCAGAAGCTGTTCGAAACCCGGCTGCTGCACACGCTGCAAGGCTTCGATCCCGGCAAGCCGGTATGGGTTGAGGCGGAAAGCAAGATGATCGGCCGCGTGCGCCTGCCCCCGGCGCTGCTGGACGGCATGCGCATGGGCGAGACGGTGCGCGTGGATGCGGCGATGGAACAGCGCGTGCAGCTATGGCGCGAAGACTTCGGGCACTTCGAGCAGGATCCGAAGGCCCTGATCGAGCGGCTTGCGTACCTGAAGCCGCTGATCGGCGGTGAAGAATTCCAGGCCTGGGAAAGCCTGGCCGAGGCCGGTGAAGTCGCGGCCCTGTTCGAGCGCCTGATGCGCAATCACTACGACCCCGCCTACGCGCGCTCGCTCAAGCGCCACTTCCCCAACCACGAGCGTGCGCCGTCAGTGATGCTGGAGGATTTGTCGCAGCAGGGACTCAAGCCGGTGGCGCAGGCATTGCGGGAGCAGTTCGAAGCGCGCTAGGTCCGGCGCCTGTAGAAGCGGCCGGCAAAGACGGCGCGACGTGCGCCGCCTTTGCGTAATGACCGCGCCCAGGCCGAGTCGACCTCAGGCCTGCTCGTGCCTGCTCAAGGACGAATCGAGAAAGCGCGCGGCGCTATCGTCCATTTCCTCCAGCCATGGCGTGTGATGCACCGGCGCCATCGTGCCGGTCACGACCGAACGGAAGGGCTTGTCCCGATAGGTGAGGATGTTTTCCTCCTTGTCGCGCAGCCACTGCTTGAGCAGCTTGGCGACTTCCTCGGCTTCAAAGCCCGGGTAGTCCGTCTGGCTCATCAGGTCGCAGACGTACTCGGTCTGGAAATCCACGGCATCGAACGCCGTTTCGATCGCTTCTTCCTTGCGTACCCAGCGATTGATGTCTGCCTGGCGTGCCTCCCGCCCCGGCGTGCTCATGCGGCCGAGGATCAGGTCGCGCACATACCAGGCCTGCGCGTCGAACATGTTGTACGTGTAGTACTGGTCCTGCATGCCGAGATAGAACAGACGCGGATTGGCTTGCCAGACCACGCCCTTGTACAGGTTCTTCGGGTACAGGCGGTTGTTGGTTTCCAGGCGCAGCTCCTTCGGCAGGAACGGGTACTTGTGCTGGTAGCCGGTACACAGCACCACCGCATCGAAACGGCACGAGGTCCCGTCGACGAAATACGCCTTGTGCCCATCGAAGCGCTTGACCAGCGGGACTTCTCGCATCCCCTTTGGCCACTTGAAGCCCAGCGGCTGCGAACGATAGCTGATGGTGACCGAGCGCGCGCCGTGCTTGTAGCACTGCACGCCGATGTCTTCCGCCGAATAGCTGCCGCCGACGAGCAGCAGGTCCTTTCCGACGAACTGGTCGGCGCCGCGGAAATCATGGGCGTGCATGACGCTGCCACGGAAGCCGTCGAGCCCCTCGAACCACGGCACGTTCGGCGTGGAGAAGTGGCCGGTGGCGACCACGAGGTAGTCGAAGACCTCGGAAT
>DATLGF010000356.1:0-2915 GCA_035540575.1 Noviherbaspirillum sp. | reverse complement strand
GTGCCGGCGATGGAACGGCTCGTCGCCGCGCTGCCGAAGGCACGCGGCCTGCAGTCGTTCATCGCCCAGGCCGGGCTGAACTGGACAGTCTCGCACCTGATGCTGACCAGTTCGGCGCTTGGAGGTTTCACATACTTTGGCCTCGCCATGCTCGCCCACCAGCCGGGACTGTTCGCCGCGGTGGCCGGCTTGCTCGCTGCAATGCTCCCTTTCCTTCTTGTGCAGCGCTGTCGCGCGCGCCGGTTGGCGCGAATCGAGCACCAACTGCCCGATGCACTGGATCTGATGATACGAGCGCTTCGGTCGGGGCATGCGTTTTCGTCGGCCCTGCAGATGGTTGGAGATGAAATGCCGGAGCCGGTCGCAAACGAATTTCGGATCGTGCATGACGAAGTGAGCTTCGGCGTCTCACTGCAGCAGGCGCTGATCAATCTCAGCCGACGCGTACCTCTCACCGACGTGCGCTACTTCGTCGTCGCGGTCCTGATTCAGCGCGAGTCGGGTGGCAATCTGACGGAGGTGTTGGGAAACCTGAGCCGCCTGGTTCGCGACCGGCTCAAGTTCAACGCCAAGGTTCGGGTGCTGTCGTCGGAAGGGCGGATGTCCGCATGGGTGCTTGGCGTCATGCCCTTCGCGCTCGCTGGCGTGATGAATCTGGTCAATCCGGATTTCATGTCGCTGATGTGGACCGATCCGATCGGCATCGCCATTCTTCAATACCTGTTCATCTTGATGGTTGCCGGCATCATCATGCTGAAACGGATCATCCGAATCCGCGTCTGACGCAAGGAGAAAAGCCGTGATTCTTCCCGTCCTGATCTTCCTTGCCGTTACGCTCGGCCTCGTAGGTGCCTATCTTTGGTTGACGCCGAGCCGCGCGGAGCAGCGCCTGCATACGCTGCTCGAGCCACGCAAGAGTACGAACTGGGTGGCCACTGCCGTACAGGTCGTGGGGCCGTTCGCAAAGCTGTCGATCCCGGAGGGCGACTGGGAGCGGGCTCCGCTGCGCATGAAGTTCATCAACGCCGGCATCCGCCAGCCGGATGCCCGGCTTGTTTACTTCGGCGCCAAGACGCTGTTGCCCCTGCTTGCGGCTGGCCTCGCCTTCATACTGCTGCGCGCATGGAGTGCCGGCAGCGGTCTGGGCCTCGTTCTTTGGATGATGATCGCCGCGCTCGTCGGCTGTTATCTGCCGAACCTCGTGCTGCACTGGCTGGTGAAGCGTCGCAAGCGCGAGGTCTTCGAAAGTTTTCCGGACGCGGCGGATCTGATGCTGGTCTGCGTCGAAGCGGGCCTGGGACTGGATGCAGCGCTCGCGCGCGTTGCCGAGGAAATGAAGATGAAAAGCCTGGCCTTGGCCGAAGAACTGCACCTGACGAATCTCGAAATGCGCGCCGGCGGGACGCGCGAACAGGCACTGCGTAATCTGGCCACGCGCACGGGCGTGGAAGAGGTATCGATGTTCTCGACGATGCTGTCGCAGGCGGACAAGTTCGGCACAAGCATCGGTGATTCGCTACGCGTGTTCTCCGACGATCTTCGGCACAAGCGCCAGAGCAGAGCGGAGGAACTCGCGGCGAAGGTGCCTACCAAGATGCTTTTTCCACTCGTGGTCTGCATCTTTCCGTCCATCGTCATGGTCATCATGGGCCCGGCGGTCATTCAGATAGTGCGCACGATCCTGCCGATGATAGGCATGGGCGAAAACTGAGCAAGGCGAGAAAAAAGAACGGCGCACAAGCGCCGTTCTGCTGGCGTGCTGGGCGCTTACCGCAGGTTCTGCAGCCGCTCGCGCGCGGTGGCCGCCGCCGGCGAGTCCGGATAGCGCGACAGCAGCGTTTCCAGCGCCGTGCGCGCGGCATCCCTGTTCTTCAGTTCCAGGTGGCAGCTGGCGATGTTGAGCAGGGCTTCCGGCGCACGTGAATCGGTCGGGAAGCGGTCCAGCACCACCTGGTGCGCCGCGATCGCGTTTTGGTAATCGCGCATCGCATAGTAGGTGTTGCCGAGCCAGTACTGCGCCGACGGAACGAGGCCGGATTGCGGATAGCGGCGCGTGAAGTCATACAGCGACGCGGCCGCATTGCGGTACTCGCCTTCACGGAAGTAGGTCAGCGCGGCGTCATAGGCGCGCTGTTCGGCCTGCTCGACCGTGATTTCACGCCCGTCCACCACCACCTTCTGGGGTTCCAGCTTGCGCAGGCGCGCGTCGAGATCCACGTAGAAGTCCTTCTGCCGCTTCTGCGTGTTGGCCAGCTCGTTGGTCAGGACTTCGATCTGGCCCCGCAAGCGGGCGATCTCCTGGCGCAGCGCCTCGTTCTGGTTGTGCAGGTCGAGGGTGCCGGTCTTGTCCATCTTGGCATTGATCTCGTTCTGCATGTTGTTGACGCGCTCGCGCAATTGCAGGATTGCGCGGCGCGCCTCGTCGTCCGCGAACAGCTGGGCTTGGGCGGCCAGAGGCGCGAGCGTGAATGCGGCCACGAGGGCCGCGCCGAGGTGGGAGCGGAGGGCGCGTTTCATGGCTTACTGGTAGACGAGGTCGCCGCGGCGGTTCTCAGCCCAGGAGGCTTCGTCGCTGCCCAGCGCACGCGGTTTTTCCTTGCCAAACGATACGGCTTCCATCTGGGATTCCTGCACACCCAGGAGCGCCAGCGCGCGCAGCACGGCCTCGGCGCGCTTCTGGCCCAGCGCGAGGTTGTACTCGCGGCCTCCGCGCTCGTCGGTGTGGCCCTGGATCACAATACGGCGGCCGCGGTTGGCGGTCAGGTATTGCGCATGGGCGGCCAGCACCGGCTTGAATTCGTCCTTGACGATGAAGCTGTCGTAGTCGAAGTAGACGCTGCGGCGGGCCAGGATGCCCTTCGGGTCGTTCAGCGGATCGGTCGACGCAGCCGTCACGGGTGCGATCGTGCGCGCAT
>DATLGF010000355.1:0-6084 GCA_035540575.1 Noviherbaspirillum sp. | reverse complement strand
TGGCGTCGACAGCGTGATGGCGCCGCGCGAGCGCCGCGTCGCCGCATGGGATGCGCTGGCGCGGGAACTCGATGCAGGCAAGATCGAGGCGATCACGCAGGACATCACGCTCGCCGAAGCAATCGAGCGCGCATCCGCGCTGCTGGCGGGCCAGGTGCGCGGTCGCCTGGTCGTCAATGTGAACGCGCAGGCATGAGCACCCACCGCAACGCGCGCGGCATCGGCGCCAATGCCGCACGGATGCGCCGCTGATGCAGGGCCGCGATATCGTCGGCATCCTTCTGGCTGCAGGACGCGGCACACGCTTCGACGCCAACGGCAGGCGCAACAAGCTGCTGGCGCGCATCGACAACACGCCGGTGGTCGCCCTTGCAGCCCGTAGCCTGCGCGCGGCGCTGGGCAGGGTCATCGCCGTGGTGCGCGTGGACGACAGCGACACTGCAGCCATCCTGGCCGACGAAGGCTGCACCGTTCTCCCGATCGACTCGTCGGATGCCGGCATGAGCGTCTCGCTGCGATGCGCGCTTGAACACACAAAGAACGCCGACGGGTGGGTCGTCGCGCTTGGCGACATGCCCTACGTGCGGCCGGGCACCTCGCGCGCGCTGGCACAGGCGCTTGCTACCGGAGCAGATATCGCCGCGCCGTACTTCCAGGGCCGGCGCGGCAATCCCGTTGCGTTCGGCCGCGACCATTTCGCGGCCCTGATGCAGCTGCAGGGCGACCAGGGCGCCCGCGCGCTGCTCGCCGCGCATCCGCTTGCGCGCGTGGATGTGGACGACCCCGGAATTCACCTCGACATAGACACCGACGCGGACCTCGCGCGTCCCGCAAACGAAAATCAAAGATGAAGCAAACCGTCCGCTATGCGATCGGCATCAAGGATGCCGCCGCCCATTTGTTCGAAGTCGTCATCGCCGTTTCCAATTCAAACCCGGCGGGCCAGACCTTTTCGCTGCCGGCATGGATCCCCGGCAGCTACATGATTCGCGAGTTCGCGCGCAACATTGTGTGCATCGAAGCGGCCTGCGGCAACACCCGTATCCCGCTGTCCAAGCTCGACAAGCACACCTGGCGCGCCGCGCCTTGCAGCGGCGAGCTGCTGGTCCGCTACGAGGTTTATGCATGGGATCTGTCGGTGCGCGCGGCCCACCTGGACCAGACGCACGGCTTCTTCAATGGCACCAGCGTGTTTCTGCGCGTGCACGGGCAGGAGCATCTGCCGCACGTGGTCGATCTGCGCCAGCCCGAAGGCGATATGTTTGCCGGCTGGCGGGTGGCCACGTCCCTGCCGGAACTGAAGGCGCGCCGCTATGGCTTCGGCACCTACATCGCGGGCGACTACGATGACCTGATCGACCATCCGGTGGAGATGGGCACGTTTGCGCTCGCCACGTTCAATGCACACGGGGCCGCGCACGATGTGGTGATCACCGGCCGCGTCCCGAATCTCGACATGGCCCGGCTGAGCGCGGACCTGAAGAAGATCTGCGAAGCGCAGATTGCGCTGTTCGAACCGAAGTCGCGCCGCGCGCCGGTACGCCGGTATGTATTCATGACGCTCGCCGTCGGCGACGGCTATGGCGGCCTCGAGCACCGCGCCTCCACTGCGTTGATCTGCTCGCGCGGCGACCTGCCGGTAAAAGGGCAGAAAGAGATGAGCGATGGCTATCGCACCTACCTGGGCCTGTGCAGTCACGAGTACTTTCACACCTGGAACGTCAAGCGCATCAAGCCGGCGGTGTTTGCCCCGTACGAGCTGGCCGCGGAGACCTACACGTCGCTGCTGTGGCTGTTCGAAGGATTCACCAGCTATTACGACGACCTGATGCTCGTACGCAGCGGCGTCATCGACGAGCAGGCGTATTTGAAGCTGGTGGCCAAGACGGTCAACGGCGTGCTGCGCGGTAGTGGCCGCACGCGTCAGAGCGTGGCCGAATCGAGCTTCGATGCATGGACCAAGTACTACCGCCAGGACGAGAACGCTCCGAACGCCATCGTCAGCTACTACGCGAAGGGTGCCGTGATCGGCCTCGCGCTGGATCTCACCATTCGCGCCGAGACGCGCGGCAGGCGTTCGCTCGACGACGCGATGCGCCTGCTCTGGCAACGCTACGGGCGCGACTTCTACGAAGGCGGCGGACGCGGCGTCACGGAAGCCGAGGCGGAGTCAGTGTTCGAGGAAGTGGCGGGCATCAGGCTCAGGCGATTCTTCGATCGCTACGTGCGCGGCACGGAAGATCTGCCGCTTGCCAAGCTGCTGCAGCCGTTCGGCGTCAGCTGGAGCGACAAGCGCAAGACGAACAAGGCCAGTCTTGGTGTACGCACCGCGCGTGACGGCAATGACTGCAAGCTGGCAAACGTGTACGAGGGCGGGGCCGCGCATCTGGCAGGCCTGTCGGCCGGGGACATCCTGGTCGCGCTCGACGGTATTCGCGTGACGGCAAGCAATCTCGACGCCCTGCTCGGCCGCTACGCGGTGGGCCAGACGGTCGAGGCACATGCGTTCCGGCGCGACGAGCTGATTCGGTTCTCTGTCGCGCTGCTCGGCGACGAGGCGCCGCAAGTGAGTCTGTCCATCGAGAGCAAACCCACCCTGGCGGCGCGGATGCGCGCCGGCTGGCTGGGCTCAGCCGAAAAGGCGCGCTAGTTCCTGCCCCGGGTCTGGGGCGCGCATGAAGGCTTCGCCGACGAGGAAGGCATGGACGTCGGCGTCGCGCATCAGCTTCACATCGTCCGGCTTCAGGATGCCGGACTCGGTCACCACCAGCTTGTCCCCGGGAATTCGCGGCAGCAGGCCGAGCGTCGTCTGCAGCGAAGTCTCGAACGTGCGCAGGTTGCGGTTGTTGATGCCGAGCATTGCCGTGCGCAGTTTCAACGCGGCCGACAGTTCCTCACCATCATGCACCTCAACCAGCACACCCATGCCGAGCTCATGCGCGCAGGCCTCCAGATCGGCCATCAGACCCTGGTCGAGCGCCGCCACGATCAGCAGGATGCAGTCGGCGCCCCAGGCGCGCGCCTGATACACCTGGTACAGGTCCACCATGAAATCCTTGCGCAGCACCGGCAGCGCGCAGGCCGCGCGCGCCTGCTGCAGATACTCCGGCGCACCCTGGAAGAATTTCTCGTCCGTGAGCACCGACAGGCAGGCCGCCCCGTGCTCGGCATAGCTGGCCGCGATCTCGGCCGGACGGAAGTCTGCGCGCAGCACGCCTTTCGACGGCGACGCCTTCTTCACTTCGGCAATCACGCCAGCCTGCCCGGCGCCGATCTTCGTGCGCAGAGCCGTCTCGAAGCCGCGCAGCGCGGCGCGCGCCTCGCGGTCGCTCTCCACGTCGCGGCGCAGGCTGGCCAGGTCGCAATGCTTCTTCGCCTGGGCGACTTCTTCGGCCTTGACGTCGAGGATCTTGTTGAGAATGTCGGACATGGGCGTGCTTATGCGTTGAGGGCGCCGAGCTGGCGCGTGACCTGGACGAACTGTTCGAGCTTGCTGCGGGCCGCGCCCGAGGCGATCGTCTCGCGCGCCTTCAGCAGGCCGTCGCCGATCGAGCTTGCCACGCCTGCCGCATACAGCGCAGTGCCGGCGTTGAGAATCACGATGTCGCGCACCGGCCCGGGCACGTTGTCGAGCGCCTCGAGAATGCGCAGCTTCGATTCCTCCGCGCCCGACACCTTCAGGTTGCGGCTTGCCATCATCTGCAGTCCGAAGTCTTCCGGATGGATGTCGTACTCGCGGATCTCGCCGTCGACCAGCTCGCCGACCATCGTCCCCGCGCCCAGCGACACTTCATCCATGTTGTCGCGCCCCCACACCACCACCGCATGCTGCGCGCCGAGACGCTGCAGGACGCGCACCTGGATCCCGACCAGATCCGGATGAAACACGCCCATCAGGATATTTGGTGCCCCCGCCGGATTCGTCAGCGGGCCGAGGATGTTGAAGATGGTGCGCACGCCCAGTTCCTTGCGCACGGGCGCCGCATGCTTCATCGCCGCATGGTGGTTCGGAGCAAACATGAACCCGATGCCGGTTTCCTTGATCGATGCCGCCACCTGCTCCGGCTTCAGGTTGATGTTCGCGCCGAGCGACTCCAGCACGTCGGCGCTGCCGGAGGACGAGGACACGCTGCGCCCGCCATGCTTGGCCACGCGCGCGCCGGCCGCTGCCGCAACGAACATCGAAGCCGTCGAAATATTGAACGTATGCGCGCCGTCGCCGCCGGTGCCGACGATGTCGAGCAGCTTCGTGGTGTCTTCCACCGGGACTTTGGTCGCGAACTCGCGCATCACCTGCGCCGCCGCCGCGATCTCGCCGATGGTTTCCTTCTTCACGCGCAGGCCCATGGTCAGGGCCGCGATCATCACCGGCGACATCTCGCCGCCCATGATCTTGCGGAACAGGGAAAGCATCTCGTCATGAAAGATCTCGCGGTGCTCGATGCAGCGCAAGAGCGCTTGTTGCGGGGTAATCGGCATGTCGGGTTCTCCTCGCTTTGATCCGCACAGCCTTCCGGCTGAAGGGCGGAAGGGATCGGATGTCAGGCAGTCAGGAAGTTCTTCAGCAGCGCATGTCCGTGCTCGGACAGGATCGATTCGGGGTGGAACTGCACTCCCTCGATCGCCAGCGTCTTGTGGCGCACGCCCATGATCTCTCCATCCTCGGTCCAGGCGGTGATCTCGAGGCAATCCGGCAGGCTTTCGCGCGCAATTGCCAGCGAGTGATAGCGGATGACGGTATACGGATCCGGCAAATCCTTGAATACGCCCACGCCGGAATGCTTGATCACGGAAGTCTTGCCGTGCATGACCTGCCTGGCACGCACCACTTGTCCGCCGAATGCCGCGCCGATGCTCTGGTGCCCGAGGCACACGCCGAGAATCGGCACTTTGCCGCCGAATTCCTTCAGCACCGGCACCGAAACGCCTGCTTCGTTCGGCGTGCAGGGGCCCGGAGAAATGCAGATGCGGTCCGGGTTCAGCTCGGCAATCTGTTCCAGCGTGATCTCGTCATTGCGGTAGGTGCGCACATCCTCGCCCAGCTCGCCGAAATATTGGACGAGGTTGTAGGTGAAGGAGTCGTAGTTGTCGATCATCAGCAGCATGTCAGATTCCTCCATCCAGCCCGTCTTGCACCTGCTCGGCCGCGCGCAGCACCGCGCGCGCCTTGTTCTCGGTTTCCTGCCACTCCATTTCCGGCACGGAATCGGCCACGACTCCGGCCGCTGCCTGTGCGTAGAGCATGCCATCCTTGATGACGCCAGTGCGGATCGCGATCGCCAGGTCCATCTCGCCGCCGAACGACAGGTAGCCGCAGGCGCCGCCATAGATGCCGCGCTTGACCGGCTCCAGCTCGTCGATGATCTCCATCGCCCGCACCTTCGGCGCGCCGGAGAGCGTGCCGGCCGGGAAGGTCGCCTTCAGCACGTCCAGGTTCGACATGCCGGGCCGGAGCGTGCCCTCGACGTTTGAAACGATATGCTGGACGTGCGAATACTTCTCGATCACCAGCTTGTCCGTCACCTTGACGCTGCCGGTCTCGGCGATGCGACCGATGTCGTTGCGCGCGAGGTCGATCAGCATTACATGCTCGGCGATCTCCTTCGGATCGGCCAGGAGTTCCTTGGCCAGCTGCGCATCGCTTTCCGGCGTCGCGCCGCGTGGACGGGTACCGGCCAGCGGGCGTATCGTCACCTTGCGCGAGCCGTCCGCAACCTGCTCGTTGCGCACAAGGATTTCCGGCGAGGCGCCGACGATCTGTATGTCGCCGAAATTGTAGAAGTACATGTACGGCGACGGATTCAGCGAGCGCAGCGCGCGATACAGCGACAGCGGCGCATCCACGTACGGCTTCTTCAGGCGCTGACCGACCTGCACCTGCATCAGGTCGCCCGCCATGATGTATTCCTTCGCGCGTTCCACCGCCTTGAGGTAGGCGGCCTTCGCAAAATCGCGGATCGTCTCGGTGCGCACCGACGCTGACGTCACCGGCACGTCGACCGCCCGGCGCAGCATCGCGCGCAAGTCCTTCAGGCGCTGCCGCGCGCGTGAATACGCTTCCGGATGTGCAGGGTCGGCATACAC